>JALXCS010000289.1 GCA_026990815.1 Methylomonas sp.
AATAACGGCCAATAAATTCCCGTACATTTTCCGCCAATCCATATCTTTTTCTGCTAATAAAGCAAAAAGATAGCGTGCGTCTGTATTTTTAGGGTTGATTTGTAAAACATTTTTTAATTCAACGCGAACTTTGTCATAGTTACCCTCATCGAAATAACTTTGCGCTTTCTGCAAATATTTCGCTTCCCTCTCTTCAGAACTGCCGCAGCCATTTACAGCAACAATAACAACCATCAACAGCAAGAATCTAATGCTTTTTTTCATTTTCTCAATCACCTAATCAAATAATTCCTTTCATAAAACGGTTCCGAAACCTTATCGCTTTCAATAAAGTGTCGGCAAGACAATCACAAAAATTAACACTCCTGCAGTAATTGCAGTAAACCTTAAAGGAGGAAACAATTTATAATTTCTGTTCAACAAGTATTCCAGAGCATAAGCCAAACAAAACAATCTGAATAATACGTGCCCCACATATTCAATATCGACCAAAACGATAGTTGCCAAAATAAACAATGCAACTAAAACATCCTGGGTCGTTAATCTGAAATCCGTTTTTCTGGTTATTCTGATAGCAACAGACACAATAAATATTAAAAGGCTTAAATACAAATTAAATGTCCAGTTAGAAATAATGCGCATGCCCGGATTAACATCAGCCAACAGAAATGATAACACGGCAGAAAAATAGATACTGATTCTTACTAATAATTCCTGCAAAACATCAGGGGCAAATTTATATATTACAAGAGAAACTCCAACAACAGCTGCCAATTGCAAATATTGAGTATGTAACTGCCAATATAAAAGGCCAATAAAGACCAACAAAAACAGGGTGATTGAATATTCAATATATGCCTTGGTAAATCGAAATAATCGCTTACTTCGCCAAATAGTCCAGCCTCTTCTTCTTTCTACAAGTGCTTGCGTGCCATGTAATTGCCATTGAAAATGTTCGGCCAAATGCAAAAAAAACAGTATCGAAGCGCATATTAATAAATAAATGCCAGCTACTGTTAAGTCAGACGCATACCGAAAAATAAAAGCAGCTAATAAAAATATCCCCTGAACCAAATAAATAGTACCAACCGCTTCGGCATGAGTAAAACCAAGTTTTAGTAATCGATGGTGAATATGGCGTTTGTCCGGAGCAAAGGGTGATTGGCCACTTCTTAGCCGTAGCAACATGACTGACATCGTATCAAGTACGGGCAAGCCCAATAATAGCAAAGGTAGAAGCGGATTAAGAGTTTTAAAAATATCCTGAGTTAAATAGATACTTAGAAAAGCCGCCATAAAACCAATGAACTGACTTCCCGTATCCCCCATAAAAACAACAGCTGGGTGAGTATTAAACCATAAAAAACCAACTATTCCCCCAGCAATTGCCAATGACAAAATAACGACCTCATCACCTTTTCCCAGCAGCCCTAAAAAGGCAATCGCCGAAATGGTCAACAACATAACCCCTGCGGCCAGACCATCCAAGCCATCGGACATATTCACTGCATTGGTAACACCAATCACAAACAGTAGTGTCAAAGGCAAGGTTAAAAAAAGTGGGGCGGGTTCCAAACCCATAAAAGGCAAATACTCGAAAGTCAGGCCTCCAGCCATGACAATGACTACTGCTAAAATCTGGCCCAAAAACTTCCATTTATAACTCAGGTTAATTTGGTCATCTATGACGCCAAACAGAATAATAACTGATCCTCCAGCTATTAAACTCGTAAAGAGATTATTACTAAAAGGGATGAACAAGAAAAAAGCTACAATTACCCCGCTTGCAATGCCAAGCCCTCCGCACCGGGGTATTGGAAGCGTGTGGACTTTTCTCTCCCCGGGTTCATCCATCATATTCAGTGCCCCAGCCGCCCGAATCAAAACCGGGATTAAGACTATACTGACAATGACTGCGGTAAAAAAGCTTAAAAAAAAGTCCATCCTGATATTTATTGTAGTTTTAATTTGGCTCAATATTTAAATTAAATGTTTCGCCAATTTTTTATCCTAGCGTGCCTACTCAGTATAATCCTTGAATTATTAAAAAAATATTTTCAAGTTTATTACTACGTTAACCTTTCCCTAATCTCTCCAAAAAAAACTAGCTCAACACAGAAGAAGTATTTACTAATCAGGCACATAGTTTTTTAACAGTGGAAAAACATCTTGCAAAAATTCTGCCAATTTTTGATCGCCTTGAGACTCATCCATATCATCTGGTAAGGAAATGACAAGACGAACCAATGCGCCATCTGTACGTTTTTTGGTTAAAGCATCCCAGAACAAATACCATTTAACCAGGTACTCATTGGTAATAATGCGACCACGTTGTTGAAACCAATAATAAACCAGTTGTTTGTTCTTACCTTTACTGATCACCGCCCGATTGACCCTTAAAGGCTCTCCATTTGTAGATGTAATACCATCAATCTTGCGTTGATTAAAAGCACCAATGCGCCAACCATCTCCTGGAATACAAGATTTGGGTGAATGAGCTGACGCCCCTTTTCTCTGGGATGCATAATAAGCTACATAAAAATTAACCGGCACATGATCATTTCTTTTACTGTAATTACCGATTATGTAATCATCAAATTTAAGAGTATCAATGTATTCTTGACCCATCCCGACTTCTACACCCTGCCAATCATCAATGGATAGGGGAAAATTGGTAAACCGGGAACGATCAGGGGTCTGTTCCTGCCGATCTCCTACAAACGCGGCAGCAGGAAGCATCAACACTAGTGCAACACAAGCTGACACGAATGATTTGGGCAACTGAACGGATTCGGAATACTCCTGATTCTGTTCAGAATTCGGAGCGGGTGAAAAAAAAGCATCTACAACAAATACCTTTGAAAAATCCTGCTCCTTGATAAATAATTTAGCAAGGATTCTCATTTCAAGATATAAAATCCCTAAACATCCAACAAAAATAATCCACCCCTCGAAATCATGTAAAAATCCTTCTGCCTGCTCAATTCCCCAGTATTCAACCAGTACTCCAATAACGCCAATCCGAAAGCTGTTCATTAGAACAGTAATGGGAATAGTGGATAGAAACAGAACAGCCCGCATCCATAATTTCCCCTTGAATAAATAAGCACACAAATATCCAAAACTCATCAAAGGAAACAAATATCTTAAACCACTGCATGCCTCAACAACTTGTAATTGATACACCCCTAAATCGATAACATTTCCCTGTAAGTTAACACTGATATCAAAAGCCCTGATGACCAACACGCCTAGCCAGGAAGAAATTAGCTGCAGCTGCGAAGATAGATTGTTATAGATGAAATTCGGCAATGGAATCATAAAAAACAGATAACTCAGCGGAAACCAAAGCCAACTCATTCCTCGCCAACCAACAAATGATAACGACAAACCAAATAATGTCACCAAAAAAGCATATTGGGTAATAATAAACAGGGTTGCCAACTCCCCAACAAACCCAAGAAGCAAGCCAAATAAAACTATAACGAAGCCGACCCAACTGCCACCTTGCTTTGAAGCTTCTAATAATTGCTTTCTACTTTGCCAGATAAACCAGAATGAAATCAGGGGAATCAAATAACCGTGGCTGTATTCCTCTCTATTCCATGCCTTCTCCATAGCAATCAAGCCATCACTAAAAACAAACCCCAGTGATAGAGTAACAACCAAAATAGAAAGCACAAACCAAATGTTCTTTTTCAAAATCGAAATTACATCCATAACATCACATAATCCAGAATAATAGGGATACCTAGATCCCCAGAAAAATAAAAGCCAGACTTTTCTGGCTGGTACAATAGATTGAAAAAGTAAAAGCTGTCGCCAAGAACCATCATGCTTTTATTATAGTTTGTTTAAAATTAAGAAACCATTTATAAGCGAAACAGCGGCTCTAACTTATCATTTTGCTGCTTGTCGGTTTTAGAATCAGTCATTTGTTGATTGAATGTTTTCCATAATTCATTTCCATCCCATTGGCTATTGTTTCTACCATATAACAGTTGATTTAAGGCAAGAATTTGACTTTTTAAATCATCGTGACAAAAACCGGCGATTTGACCAAGACTGGAAGCCCCAAAACGCTGCCTCCCCCAACGAATTAATGCCTCTTTTGCCGCCACTTGATCATTCTCCTTGCAGG
>JALXCS010000290.1 GCA_026990815.1 Methylomonas sp.
CATGAACAGACTTAATCATCGTCCACGAAAAACGCTGAATTTTAAAACCCCTCATGAAGTTTTTTTTGGAAATGCTCAGCGTAAGGCTGCATGAATACTAAAATTGCACTTCGGAGTTGAATTCGCGCAATAACTTATCTCCATTTCATGGGTTTTTGTCAAGTACAGAGGTAAAACCCCAACAGTTTGGCACGAATGATGTTTATTTTTTTTCTGACATAAATACCAATGAAAATTTGACACATGGATATTAACCGAATCAAAAACGTCCTTCAGGAACTTCCCTTATCAGGCTTGGGTGCACCTTTAGTGGTCCTGATTATGCTAGCAATGGTTATTATTCCAATGCCTGCATTTTTACTGGATTTGTTTTTTACTTTTAATATCGCATTTTCCTTAATTATTTTGTTGGTGGTTATTTATACCCTGAAGCCTCTGGAGTTTGCGGTATTTCCAACGGTTATTTTAATTGCCACGTTATTGCGATTGGTTTTGAATGTTGCCTCTACCAGAATTGTATTGTTAGAAGGGCATAATGGTGGTGATGCTGCAGGTAAGGTAATTGAAGCTTTTGGTGCTTTTGTTATCGGTGGCAATTTCGCTGTGGGTATTGTGGTATTCGCTATCTTAGTTGTTATAAATTTTGTCGTTGTAACCAAAGGTGCTGGCCGAATTGCTGAAGTTGGAGCAAGATTCACTTTGGATGCCATGCCTGGTAAACAAATGGCGATTGATGCAGATTTGAATACCGGTGTGATTACTCAGGATGAAGCGAGGGAGCGACGGGAAGAAATTGCTGCAGAAGCTGATTTTTATGGGTCGATGGATGGTGCCAGCAAGTTTGTACGTGGCGATGCAGTAGCCGGGATCATCATTTTATTTGTCAATGTGATTGGTGGTTTGGTGATCGGCATGGGGCAGCATAGCATGAGTTTTTCCGATGCCGGTGAAGTTTATGTATTGTTGACCATTGGTGATGGTCTGGTTGCTCAGATTCCATCATTATTATTATCAACAGCATCTGCGATTGTTGTTACCCGAGTAAGGGGCAGCCGCCAGGATATTGGCAAGCAGGTCTCAAGTCAGTTATTTACCAATCCAAGAGTATTATTAATTACTGCGGCAGTCATGGGCTTGTTGGGAATAATTCCGGGAATGCCAAATCTGGTTTTTATTCTGTTAGCCTCATCATTGTCAGGGATTGCCTGGTTGCTGAATCGACAAACTAAACAGGCTGAATTAGTAGAGGTAGAACAAGCGGCGATGCCTGCTCCTGTTTCCGAGGTTAAGGAACTGGGATGGGATGATGTGCATCAGGTTGACATTATCGGGCTTGAAGTGGGCTATCGACTGATTCCTCTTGTAGATAAAAATCAGGGGGGGCAATTAATGACCAGGATCAAGGGAGTTAGAAAAAAATTGTCGCAGGAATTGGGCTTTCTGATTCCCTCAGTCCATATTCGAGATAACCTGGATTTAGTTCCCACCGTTTACCGGATTTCATTAATGGGGGTAATAGTGGGTGAGGCCGAAGTGATGCCAGACAAGGAAATGGCAATCAATCCCGGAAAGGTTTTCGGCCATTTGGAAGGCATTGCTTGTACTGATCCGGCTTTTGGGCTTGAGGCAGTGTGGATTGAACCTAATCAAAAGGATCATGCCCAGACTCTTGGGTACACAGTTGTTGATCCTGGGACGGTTATTGCCACACATTTAAGTCATTTGCTGCAAACTCATGCATATGAATTATTCAGTTATGAAGAGGCCCAACAACTTCTGGATAATTTAAGTGAAACAGCGCCGAAACTGGTTGAGGGGTTGGTTCCTAAAATTCTTCCTCTCGGGATTATTGTCAAAGTGTTGCAAAATCTGTTGCAAGAGAAAGTACATATCAGAGATATGCGGACCATTGTCGAAACTTTGGCGGAGTTCGGCACTAAAAGTCAAGATCCGGACATTCTGACATCGGCTGTGCGGGCAGCATTGGGCCGCTCAATCGTACAGGAAATCAGTGGTGTTCAGAAAGAACTGCCTGTTATTACTCTGGAGCCTGATCTGGAACAGTTATTGCAGCAGTCCTTGCAAACGGCGGGAGAGAGCGGTGCCGGAATTGAACCAGGATTGGCGGAACAAATGTTCAAATCATTACAGGAAAGCGCTGAAAAAATGGAAATGGAAGGTAAAGCGGCAATTTTGCTGGTTTCATCCTATATTCGACCCTGGTTGGCCAGATTCGTCCGTCATTCAATTTCGGGGTTGCATGTGTTGGCCTATAACGAAATTCCTGAAGACCGGCAGGTCAAGGTTATTTCAACAGTTGGTCAGCGTGCATAAATAATTTGAGAGGTTACGATGAAAATTAAAAGGTTTGTTGCTGCTGATATTCGTCAGGCAATGCGAATGGTCAAAGAAGAGCTGGGTGCTGATGCGGTGATTATGTCCAATCGTTCGATATCAGAAGGGGTTGAAATTGTCGCTGCGAAAGATTTTGATGAAAAGGTTATTCACGATAAATTACCTAAAAAGCAGCAGCCTCAAATTAAACCTCAGCAAAAGACTGAAACAAATACCAAGCCGGTGCATATTGTCAGGAGCCAGCGAAAACGTCAGGCCGATGGCAGTACTCCTGAAATTCCAAGGCGCAGGTCAACAGATCAATATTTGGGTTATGCAGAGCGGGTGGCGCTAAATGCTGCAAGATCAAAAGCAAACAGCATTAAGGTAGATGAGGAAACACGAACATCGGCTGCAATTAAGCCGGCAATATCAGCCTTGGCGGACTCAAAGTCTTCAGAAAGTCAGAATAATATATTGCTGGAAATGCAAAAGGAATTGAGGGCATTAAAAGCAGCATTGGACAACAAGTTGATTGAACCTGAAAAACAATCTCAGCCTAAAAATAATCCTATCTGCCTTGATTTGCTACGGAAACTGACAGAGCTTGGTATTGCGAAAAAGCAGGGTATTAAAATTGCCAACCGCTTGTCTGGTCATACTGATGGTGATCTCGCTTGGGGAAAAGCCCTGGAAATGTTGGGGCGCACCTTGTTCACTGTCGAAAAATCAATTTTGATGACAGGCGGAATTATTGCATTGGTTGGACCTACGGGGGTTGGTAAAACTACGACTATCGCCAAATTAGCTGCAAAATATATTTTACAGCACGGTCCTGGAACAGTCGCGCTAATTACCACAGATAATTACCGAATCGGTGCTCATGAGCAAATTAATACCTATGGCCGTATTTTAGATGTACCCGTAAAAGTGACTGTTGATGGTAATGATTTACAACAACACATTACCAGTTTTTCAGAAAAGCAACTAGTATTAATAGATACAGCGGGAATGAGTCAGCGGGATATTCGGGTGGCTGATCAGATTTCGATTTTGCAACAAAATAATTTGCAGGTTCAGTCCTATTTGGTGATGTCGGCAACGACCCAGTTGAAAACCATGAATGAAATAATAAATGCTTTTCAAATTTTTAACCCAGAAGCGGCGATTTTGACCAAACTTGATGAAATTGTCATGAAAGGCCCTGCAATTTCTGCCTTGACAGAAAACCAACTGCCATTAGCCTTTGTGACTAACGGACAACAAGTTCCGGAAGATATTCATGAAATAGAACCATTGGGATTTGTTAGTCAATGTGCCCAGGAAGTTGAACAGGAACAGCTGGAAAAGTTGCAGACCAGTGATGAATGGATAACCGAAGAGTATGCGTAAAAAACCAGATCAAGCAGCAGGAATCAGAAAAATGAAACAAGTCAAACCTGTTCGGGTTATTGCCATTGCAAGTGGAAAAGGTGGTGTTGGCAAAACCAATTTATCGGTCAATCTTGGGGTGGCAATGGCCAAATTAGGGCGCCAGGTGGCATTGCTCGATGCAGATATGGGTTTGGCTAATGTAGATGTATTATTGGGTATTCGGCCGCAATTTAATTTGTCGCATGTACTGACAGGTGAAAAATCCCTGGCAGATATTATGCTGGAAGGACCGGCAGGAATGAAGGTAATTCCTGCCTCTTCTGGTATTCAAAAAATGTCAGATCTTTCAAATGTAGAGCAGGGCGCCATTATTCATGCGTTTAGTGAAATGGATGATAATCTCGACATTTTGATTATTGATACTGCGGCAGGTATTTCACCAAGCGTGGTGAATTTTGCCAGAGCTAGCCAGGAGTTGATTATCGTGGTTTGTGATGAACCAACATCATTAACCGATGCATACGCATTTATCAAGTTGCTAAACCGGGATTATGGCGTTAACCATTTTCATGTGCTTTGTAATATGGTGAAGTCAATGCAGCAAGGCCAGCTGTTATTTAATAAATTGACTAAAGTAACCGATAACTATCTGGATGTGAACTTGCAGTTTTCTGGCGCTATTCCGTACGATGAGGATTTACGAAAATCAGTACAAAAACAGAATGCAGTCATTGAGGTCTATCCAAATTCCAAAGTATCAAAAGCCATTAATGATGTCGCTCGAAGAATTGATAACTGGCCAATAAAAACCAAATCTGATGGTTATTTGGAGTTTTTTGTTGAAAGAATGATCGAATACAGTATCCAGGAGGCTGTTGCGTGAAAGGAACGGCAATGTATAACGCGGTCAAGAAAACCGCGGAAGACATTGATGTATTGCAACATGTTTCTCTAGTTAAACGCATTGCCTATCATTTGCTGGCTAAATTACCTGATTCGGTGCTTGTCGATGATTTGATTCAGGCAGGTATGCTGGGTTTATTAGAGGCAGCAAAAAATTATGACTCTTCACAAGGCGCATCTTTTGAAACCTATGCGGGTATTCGTATTCGTGGTTCGATGCTGGATGAAGTTAGGCGCTCAGACTGGACACCACGGTCAGTACATAAAAAATCAAGGATGGTGGCTGAAGCCATTCGGGAAATAGAAAACAAGACGGGAAAAGATGCCAAGGATAGTGAAGTAGCAGATTTTTTGGGGATGGGCCTTGATGAGTACTATCAAGTATTGCAAGACTCAAACAGCAGTAAGACTTTTAGTATTGAAGAGCTGATCCAGACGGGTGATCAGTTTCTGGAACAAAATGCCGAGCAGCAAGCTGGCCCTGCAGAAAATCAGATTAAACAGGATTTTATGAAGGCATTGGCCCAAGCAATTACTGATTTGCCGGAACGAGAAAAACTGGTTGTATCACTTTATTATGATGATGAATTAAACCTCAAGGAAATAGGTCAGGTTTTGGGTGTTGGTGAATCTAGAATTAGCCAAATCAGCAGTCAGGCCATGTTAAGACTTCGTGCAAGATTAGAAGATTGGTTGGAAGCCCCATCTCGTTAGTAGTCTCCAGATGATTGTTGAAAAAATCTGTAACTACTAACAATTTGTCTATACTTTGATACACAGGAAGTGAGAATTTTGTCGTTTGGAGAAGAGCATAACTCTATTCATCCGAATATAGAATTCCTACTCCATTATTAATAATGTTTTATGTCAGTTTAAGTTTGGAGAGAACCCTTGGATAAAAATATGAAAATTCTTGTTGTTGATGATTTTTCAACAATGAGGCGAATCGTAAAAAATCTATTAAAGGATCTTGGGTTTACCAATACCGTAGAAGCCGATGATGGAAAAACAGCATTACCGATTCTTCAGGCAGGTGGTATAGATTTTTTAGTAACGGATTGGAATATGCCGGGAATGACAGGTATTGATTTGTTGAAGGCAGTTAGAGCAGATCCCAATTTAGTAAATTTGCCTGTATTGATGGTAACGGCTGAAGCAAAACGTGATCAGATTGTCATGGCTGCACAAGCAGGTGTAAATGGCTATGTGATTAAACCATTCACGGCAGCGACACTGAAAGAAAAAATTGAAAAGATTTTTGAACGAATAGACGCTTGAGCCAGAGGAGTGGTCAATGACAAATTTAAACCTGGAAAACCGACTTGCTCTAGCCAAAGATCTGGTTGCTGCACTCGAAAACAATGATGAAGCAAGGGCTGAACAATTATGTGATGAACTGGCAGGTATTCGAGAATCCTCACTCTACCAGGAAATTGGATATTTAACGCGGCAACTTCATGACACCATGAACAGTTTTTCGGCTGATTCGACATTTACTGATATTGCTGAAAATGAAATTCCTGATGCCAAGGAAAGATTGCAGTATGTCATAACCATGACTGAACAGGCTGCAAATCAGACATTGACAGTTGTGGAAGATTTAATGCCGGTTTCACAGGAATTACATCAGCAGGCTCACAACTTGGCAGAAAACTGGCAGCGGTTTTTGATTAAGAAAATGCCTTTTGATGAATTCAAGGATATGAGTCAAGAGTTGACAGAACATTTTAAATATTCAGTTGGCGCGGTTGAACAAATTCAAAAGGGTCTGAATGAAGTTTTAATGGCACAGGGCTTTCAGGATATTACCGGGCAGATTATTCGCAAGGTCATTAACCTGGTTCAGAGTCTTGAAGAAAACATGGTAGAGATCATTAAGGTTTCAGGAAATAAAAACCATCTGGAAAAAAACTCCAAGCAACAGGATTTGCCGGGTCCTGTAGTACCCAAAGTTGATGATAGAAATAATGATGTAGCAACCAGTCAGGATGATGTGGATGATCTTTTGTCGAGTTTAGGTTTCTGAGGAAAATAACATGGCTATTGATTTAGAAGATGAGATTCTTCAGGATTTTTTGGTAGAAGCAGGGGAAATACTGGAGCTGCTGGGTGAACAACTGGTAGAACTGGAACAATCGCCAGAAGATCAGGACCTTCTCAATGCAATTTTCAGAGGGTTTCATACGGTAAAAGGTGGCGCCGGATTTTTAGCTATTGATGCATTAGTAGGCGTTTGCCACAAGGCAGAGGATGTCTTTAATGTTTTACGCCAGGGGGACAGAAAAGTTACTCCGGATTTAATGGATGTGGTTTTACAGGTTTTGGATGTTGTCAATGAAATGTTTGACAATATTCGTTCAGGCGTAGACCCTGAGCCGGCTGAACCAGAACTATTGGAAACCCTCCAAACTTATACGCAACCGGATAATGGCGAATCAGTCCAATCCGAATCAAAGAGCGAGGCCGTACCAGAGCCGGAAGTATCAGAAGATCAATCCCAGCTGATCGAAAATGCTGCTGAAGCAGTAGAGCAGGAATTTGCGGCAATGTTGGGAACAGGTGAGGAAAGCGAAACTGAACAAGAGTCCGTTTCTGATTCAAGTTCAGAAGCACAAACCGTCACAAATCAAAAAGATGTAGCTAGTGATGAAATAACTGAGCAGGAATTTGAGGAATTACTGGATGCTTTGCATGGTCCTGGCGGGTCGCCAACAACCAGTGGTAGTGAAGAACCAGCTGTTGAACTACCAAACGATGAAATTACAGAAGAGGAATTTGATGCGTTGTTGGATGAGTTGCATGGTAAAGGTGGAGCTCCAATAGTAAAAACGACTGGAAACAGTAATGAACAACCGTCACAAGAGCCATCATCAAGCGAAATTACAGAACAAGAATTTGATAATTTATTAGATGACTTGCATGGCAAGGGCAAGTTTGTCGGTGTTCCTGAAGCAGCAAATGAACAGCAAAAGCCAACTTCGGAACAGACCAGTAAGCCGGCTATAGAAGCTAAAAAAACGGTTGCAAAACCTAAAGTGGAATCAAAACCAGAAAATGTTGTTCCAATAACCAAGAAAAAGGAAAAAACTGCTAAAGAAAAAACCGCAAAACCTGCAACAGCTCCTCAAGGAGAAAGCACCGTTCGAGTAGATACCCAGGTGCTTGATGAGATCATGAATATGGTTGGTGAATTGGTGTTGGTCAGAAATCGTTTTCAAACGCTAAGATCTGTTGCTGATGATGAGCAGATTTCCAAAGCGGTTTCTAATCTGGATGTTGTTACTGCAGATTTGCAACTGTCGGTGATGAAGACCCGAATGCAGCCAATCAAAAAGGTTTTTGGCCGATTTCCCCGTGTGGTTAGGGATTTGGCAAGGAGCTTGAATAAAGAAATCAAGTTGGAATTAGTCGGTGAAGAAACTGATCTGGATAAAAATCTGGTTGAAGCCTTGGCTGATCCCTTGGTGCATTTAGTCAGAAATGCCGTTGACCACGGTATTGAGGCTCCTGATGACAGGGAAGCTGCGGGTAAACCCCGGGAAGGAACCGTTGTGTTAACTGCATCGCAGGAAGGAGACCATATTCAGTTAACCATTGAGGATAATGGTAAAGGAATGAATCCTGATGTATTAAGACAAAAAGCAGTAGAGAAAGGCATTATGGATGAGGAATCAGCCGCACGCCTTGATGATAGGGATTGTTATAACTTGATTTTTGCGCCAGGTTTTTCTACCAAAACTGAAATATCTGATGTTTCAGGTCGCGGGGTTGGCATGGATGTTGTCAAAACCCGAATTACTCAAATGAATGGTACGGTTGAAATTGATTCCAAGGATGGTAAAGGCAGTACCATTATTATCAAAGTGCCATTAACTCTGGCCATCATGCCAACCTTGATGGTTAAACTGGGAGGTCAGGCATTTGCCTTGCCTTTAGCAAGCGTTATGGAAATTCTTGATCTGGATCTAGCCAAAAGTAATGTTGTTGACGGTCAGCAAGTGGTCATGGTCAGAGAAAGAGCTTTACCGTTATTTTATTTGGGCGACTGGCTGGTTAATGACCCTTCTTATTGTTCAAAATCCAGTGGAACAGGTCATGTAGTCGTCGTTAATGCGGGCGGCAAGCAAATTGGTTTTGTTGTTGATCAGTTGATTGGTCAGGAAGAGGTTGTAATCAAACCACTGGGTGCAAAACTGCATGGGCTGGATGGACTATCTGGTGCAACGATTACCGGGGATGGACAAATCGCATTGATTCTGGATGTTCCCGGAATGATGAGAAAATATGCTGCATAAAGGCTCAGTGGTATGCCAATCAGAGTGTTAATTGTTGATGATTCACGTTTTTTTTGTAAAAGAATCAAAGATACCCTTGAAGAAGAGCGGAGTTTTCAGGTTGTAGGAACAGCAACTAACGGCCGACAGGCAGTTGCAATGGCCGCGAGCATTAATCCTGATGTCATTACCATGGATGTTGAAATGCCAATTATGGATGGTATTACTGCAGTCAAGGAAATCATGTCAAAATCACCGGCGCCTATTCTTATGTTCTCGGCTTCAACACATGCTGGAGCCAAGGCTACATTTGATGCTTTAGATGCTGGAGCAGTAGATTTTCTACCAAAACAACTCGAAGAAATAGATGAAAATCGAGAAACTGCAAAGAGTCTGTTGCGTAGAAGAGTGAGGACGGTTGCTATGCAAGCGATCAGGATTAAGCAGAAGGATGTTGCAGTTAAAAATCCTATTCAGGAAACACAGCAAAAAAATAATATTATCAAGTTGCCTACTGCTGTTCGTTCCAGGCGTAATACCCAACATTTTGACCTGGTTACTATCATTGCCTCAACTGGTGGTCCTGTTGCAATTCAGAAAGTAATCGCCAAAATTCCGGATAATTTTTTACCCCCTTTGATACTTGTTCAGCACATGCCGGGGAATTTCACCAGCAGTTTTTCAGAACGTTTGGACCAGTTGTGTTCAATAAAAGTCAAGCAAGCCAGTGACGGGGATTTGATTGAATCAGGGTTGGTGCTTTTAGCTCCAGGAGGTAAGCAAATGCTGGTTGAATGTATTCGGGGCAAAAACAAAGTTATGTTGCGGGAAAAAATAACTGGAGAAATTTATAGTCCCAGTGCCGATATTACTTTGAGTTCAATTGCTGAAAACTTTTCTGGAAATGTTCTTACTCTGGTATTGACTGGTATGGGTGCAGACGGCAAGAATGGCGCTGCAAAACTAAAACAAAAGGGCGCTACAATCTGGACCCAAAATGAGGCTAGCTGTATCGTATATGGAATGGCAACAGCAGTTTCGGAAGCTGGATTAACGACTAAAGGAATGCGTATGGAAGCAATGGCAGAAAAATTGGCTGGAATAAGTTGATGGATTTTCTCAGCGTATTTGGCATATTAATTGGTTTTGCCGCAATAGCTGGAGGTAATTTACTGGAGGGTGGGCAGTTACATGCTTTGTTCAATGGTCCAGCATTGATTATTGTGTTAGGAGGCACTATCGGTGCGACATTATTGCAGTTTCCACCGGCAATATTTCATCGGGCATTGATTATTAGCAAATGGATTTTGTTGCCGGAAAAAATTTTCCTGAAAAAACAAATAAAAAAAATATTGGATTGGAGTACTCTGGCAAGAAAAGAAGGATTGTTAGGGTTGGAAACTGTAGTTGGGAGGGAGCCGGATAGTTTTGCTAAAAAGGGCTTGCAATTACTAGTGGATGGTAATGAACCAGAAGTGATCAGAAACTGTCTGGAGGTGGAATTGTCAACCAAAGAACATCTGGATTTACAGGCTGCTAAAGTTTATCAAGCCATGGGAGGTTATGCGCCGACTATTGGAATTATCGGTGCGGTTTTAGGATTGATCCATGTCATGCAGAATTTGTCAGATCCTGGTCTGTTAGGTTCTGGAATAGCAACTGCTTTTGTTGCAACAATTTATGGTGTGGGACTGGCGAATTTATTGTTTTTACCGGTTGCCAGCAAACTAAAATCAAATATTGATGTAATTTCTCATGCCAGAGAAATGATGGCTGAAGGGATCATTGCCATTGCAGAAGGAGAAAACCCTAGAAATATAGAATTGAAATTGACCGGATTTCTAGACAATTATTCACGATGAATTGGCAAAGCAAAGTCTTTGCACACGATAATAATTATTATGGGATAAATGCTTGAAATACTAAGACACGCGTAAATACTTCTATGTAGCTCTCTATTGTGTCACTTCGATATAATGTCTTATTATTTCAATTACTTACCTATTAAATGGTTACGTTTTTTATGAATAAAGAAGTAAAATATATCCTATTAAACATCAGCTTGCTATGCAGTAAGTTCATACAAGGCATTTCTTTCGATAGTTCTGAAAATTTTTTCCTGATTTAACCTCATAAACATAACAGTCAATCCATGAGACGAAAAAATAGGCATATTGAAGAACCAGAAAACCATGATCGATGGCTGGTCTCCTACGCAGACTTTGTGACACTTTTATTTGGTTTTTTTGTTGTCATGTATGCAATTTCTTCTGTTAATGTTGGCAAGTATCGAGTGTTATCTGATGCTTTGGATGAAGCATTTTCCAAACATGATGTAGTTGAACAGTCTGAAAACCCAGTTGAAATAGGAAAAAAACCAACAACAATTCAGCCTATCCAATTAGATCATTTAATGACTGAACAGAAGCGTAAGGAAGAAAAGTTAAGTGTTGAAATCAAGGAAGAGCGGCGGCGTTTAAAAAAAGTTGAAGAACAATTCAACACTTTGCTCGAACCCTACATTGATCAGGATTTAATAGAAGTTAAAAGAGATGATTTCTGGCTTGAACTGGTCATGAAAAGTGGTATGTTGTTTCGAAGTGGTGAAGCGGAGCTGTCCAAATCTGCATTACCGTTACTTAGCAAAATCAAGGATATTTTGAAACGTACCCACAATATACTGCATGTTGAAGGGCATACCGACAATGTTCCCATCGATACCGTTGAATTTCCATCAAACTGGGATCTTTCTTCTGCCAGAGCCGCCAGTGTGGTAAAAGAGTTGGCGAAGGATGGCATCAGTCCTACAAGGATGGCAGCTGTTGGTTATGGTGAATTCCATCCAGTAGCGGATAATTCCACTGAACAGGGTCGTTATCAAAACCGGCGCGTAGTTTTGGTGTTGATTTCCCAATCCATTGCTCGCTATAAATCTCAAGCCCGGGGGGCGGAACCGCTCCGGGTTCCTCAAATGAATTAAATCGAGTAAATAACATGAAAATATGGTCGGTTTCCAATCAAAAAGGTGGGGTAGGAAAAACTACAACGGTTGTGACCCTGGGTGGTTTGTTATGTTCCTGGGGCTACAGAACCTTGCTCATCGATCTCGATCCTCATGGTTCATTAACCAGTTATTTCTCCATGAATCCGGATGAACTGGAATGCAGTGTTTATAACCTGTTTCATCAGGCGGCCCGCAAACAAAAAGATCATAATCCCAAACCCTTTATTGTTAACACCAGGATCGAAAATCTTTCAGTACTTCCGGCAGCAACCGCAATTGCGACACTGGACAGACAAGTGGCAGGACTTGATGGCATGGGTTTGGTCATTAAAAATGCATTGTATGAAGTGTCGGCTGACTATGATTATGTCATCATTGATACTCCGCCGATGCTGGGGATATTGATGATAAATGCTTTGGCGGCCTGTGAACATTTGGTGATTCCGGTTTTGGCAGAATATTTATCATTGAAGGGACTGGAAAGAATGCTTCATACCACGGAAATGGTATTTCGATCCAGAAAAAAACCTCCTGGTTATACTATTTTGCCCACAATGTTTGATAAACGTACCAAGGCATCACAAATCAGTCTTGAGCAATTACAAGATGAATACTCAGATCATCTTTGGGATGCAGTTATTCCTGTAGATACCAAACTTCGGGAAGCTAGTCGTGCGGGGCTGCCGGGTTCTTTTTATACAGCAAATTCCCGGGCAGTTGAAGCTTATGCCGATTTTCTGGAGAACTTGCTTCAGCTGGAAAACTCTGATCAATTAGCTAATGCCTCCTGAATAAGTATCCGTGATAATAGACAAGATATTCATTTAGTTAGTTGAATTGCACCTGAAATTAATCAATTAACTGCTATTATTGATATTAATGAAGTAATATTGAAATGGTAAATTGTGATGAGTAAATATCTTCTCAAGATAGAGAAATGATTGAAAAGCGGACTGCCACAATGAACTAACAGGCCCATATTAAATGAAAATCAAAAAACAGGTTAAAGCGCAATGAGTGAAGCTGAACAAAAAATGGACCCAATCATGCAGTGGGTGACCTTTCGCTTGGGTGATGAGAAATACGGTATTAATGTCATGCAGGTTCAGGAAGTGTTGCGGATTACCGAAATAGCTCCTGTTCCGGGAGCACCACCTTATGTGTTAGGTATTATCAATTTGCGCGGTAATGTTGTCACGGTAATTGACACTCGAAGCAGATTTGGTTTAATGCCAAAAGAACCTGATGATTCTACCAGAATTGTTATTATTGAGTCCGAGGGACACATCATAGGAATTCAAGTCGACAGTGTAGCTGAAGTTGCAGATTTGCGAGCATCGGAAATTGAGACTGCGCCGAATGTAGGTAATGAGGAAAGCTCTAAATATATACAAGGAGTTACCAGCAAGGACAATCAATTACTAATATTGGTCGATCTGAACAAATTTCTGAGTGATGAGGAAAAGGCTGAAATGGATTTGTTTTAAGGGCCAGATTTAGTATTGGCGTTCAATAGGTATTTTGTGTAGCAGTAGCTTTGGCCACGATATTTATCGATAGATCGGTTAAAGTCCTCCACACAGGTACATATAAAATAGATCTTCTGTTCTC
>JALXCS010000291.1 GCA_026990815.1 Methylomonas sp.
CCACAACATCCCTTAATGGCAAAACAGGTACCAAGTGTCCTGGTTGCGTTGTTAATTCTGTACTTTTCTCTGACATATAAGAAACCTAAATAATGGAGTTATTCATTGACTATTTTCCTCATTAATTGCCTAGGAAATTAAAGTTAAACCCGCCCTCGCTAACCGATTTTCTGAGGGTAAATAAAAAACAATAAAAGGGAAAATAAAAAATAGTTATATTTATATATAGGGACAATCCTGGAAAAAACAAGTTTTTTCCTTAGACTTACTTGATATATTCCAGCTTACTATTTGATTTTTAATAAGCCTAGCACCCTTGTAACAAAAGTACAGCTGACTAATAGCTATATTCGCTACCAGCTCATTCGACCTGAATCAAAGAATTCTCGGCCTGACCAAGTGAGATCAAAGTCACTTCGATCTCACCTGGTCAGTTACTGCAAAAGCCGCTCGACCCACGACTTAACTAGCCAGAAATTGCTTTCTGGTCATTTTCGTAAACCATTAACGGCTCTGACTCTCCATTAATAACCGCCTCGTCAATCACAACCTTGGAAATGTTATCAGCTGACGGGAGCTCATACATGGTATCAAGTAAAACATTTTCCACGATAGTTCTGAGACCACGCGCGCCTGTCTTTCGTTCAGTTGATTTTTCAGCAATGGCATAAAGCGCCTCATCTCTGAATTCCAGCTCAGCACCTTCCATTTCGAATAGATGCTTGTATTGCTTGATCAAGGCATTTTTTGGCTCGGTCAGAATTTCAACCAAGGCCTCTTCGTCAAGCTCTTCCAATGTAGCAACAACCGGTAACCGACCAACAAATTCCGGTATTAAACCGTATTTAATCAAGTCCTCCGCTTCTACTTTAGAAAAAACCTCGCCAACATTATCTATCTCTTCTTTGGTTTTAACTTCAGCTGAAAAGCCAATACCACCTTTTTCAGAACGATCACGAATGACTTTATCCAGCCCGGCAAAAGCACCACCGACTATAAAAAGGATATTTGCGGTATTTACCTGCAAAAATTCCTGCTGAGGATGCTTTCTACCACCTTGTGGTGGAACAGAAGCTACAGTTCCTTCAATCAGCTTCAACAATGCTTGCTGAACGCCCTCTCCAGAAACATCTCTGGTAATTGAAGGATTGTCTGATTTTCTGGAGATCTTGTCGATTTCATCAATATAGACAATGCCAGATTCTGCCTTGGCAACATCATAATCACACTTTTGCAGAATCTTCTGGATAATGTTTTCGACATCCTCACCCACATAACCCGCTTCTGTCAACGTAGTAGCATCAGCAATGGTAAACGGCACATCCAGAAGCCGCGCCAATGTTTCAGCCAATAAAGTTTTTCCTGAACCAGTCGGACCAATCAATAAAATATTGCTTTTTGCCAGCTCAATATCATCTTTTTTACTTCGACTTCGCAGTCTTTTGTAATGATTATAAACTGCCACAGACAGAATTTTTTTAGCCGCCTCCTGACCAATCACATATTCGTCCAGGACTTCCTTGATTTCCTTAGGTTTGGGCAATTCGCCACCGCTAGTTGGGGCTTCTTCCTCTAATTCATCACGGATTATATCGTTGCAAAGCTCAACACACTCATCACAGACATAAACTGAAGGACCAGCAATCAACTTTCTTACTTCATGCTGACTTTTACCGCAAAATGAACAATATAAAAGCTTATCTTCATCTTTGCTGTCTTTACTCATAAACTCTGACTCCTGGTTGTTTCAATTTTGTCGTTATCTAGAGAAAGAATATATCGAAAGAAAAAAAACACCAACTATTTTTTTTCTGTTTCGTCAATTCGATTTGATAACATCTGATCAACCAAACCATATTCCACCGCATCTTTGGCACTTAAAAAATTATCTCTATCAGTATCTTGCTGAATTCTTTCAATACTTTGACCGGTATGATGCGCTAAAATATTATTTAATTTATCTCGAATCAACAAAATTTCTTTGGCATGAATATCAATATCAGAAGCCTGGCCCTGAAAACCGCCCAGGGGCTGATGAATCATCATTCTGGAATGTGGCAAACAATACCGCTTGTTTTCAGCCCCTCCAGCCAGTAATAACGCTCCCATACTGGCCGCCTGCCCGATGCACATAGTACTGACATCAGACTTAATAAATTGCATAGTGTCATAAATTGCCAACCCGGCCGTGACAGAACCACCAGGAGAATTAATGTATAAATGAATATCTTTATCTGGATTTTCGGATTCAAGAAATAACAACTGGGCAACGATTAAATTTGCCATGTAATCTTCAACCTGACCCACCAGAAAGATAACCCGCTCTTTCAATAATCGGGAATAAATATCAAAGGATCTCTCTCCTCTGGCAGTCTGCTCAATAACAATTGGCACCAAACCACCAGCAGCTTCTGGAGAACTTATTCCAGCCATTCCATTTAATCTATTCATTTAACCTTCCTTCTTGTCAGTGTTAATCAAATCATCAAAACCAGCCGGTTCATCGTTGACCTTAATTTGATTCACAACCCAGGTCACCGCCTCGTCCTCCAAAACCATTTGCTCAACCTCAGTCAAACGATTTTTATCTCCGTAATACCAACTGATCACTTCTTCCGGCTGGTCATAACTTTTAGCCATATCGTCAATGACTGAACGCACTTTATCCGCATTAGCCTTGATTTCATTTTTCTTGATAATTTCTGCAAGAATCAACCCAAGAGCCACTCGTCTTTCAGCCTGCTCTTTAAAATCTTCCCTTGGCAATTTCAAGTCTTCAAGCTTCATGTTTTGTCGCTTGGCCTGCTCTTGATAAGGCTTTAATAAATTGTCTATTTCCTGCTCAACCAAAGCATTCGGCAACGACACTTGAATTTTTTCCAACAAGCCATCCATAACAGCATTTTTCACCTTAGCTTTAACCGCCTGCCCTAATTCGCGCTTCATGTTGTCCTTAACATCAGATCGAAAATCTTCCATCTTGCCACTTTCAATCCCGAAATCCTTAATGAATACCTCATTTACCTCAGGAATCGCAGGCTCTTCGACCTTAATTACTTCAATTTCAAACTCAGCCTCTTTCCCGGCAAGTTTATCATTGCCATATTCTTCAGGGAAGGTAACAGTAAATGTCTTTTTATCTCCAGTTTTTAGACCGATCAGATTATCCTCAAAACCGGGAATCATTTGTTTTGCACCAATCTCAACCTGAAAATCTTCCACTTTGCCATTAGTGAAATTTTCGCCTTCGGAAACACCAGAAAAGTGAATAGTCAGCTGATCTTTTTCCTGGGCTTCACGCGAGACCTCCTGCCATTCTTTTCTTTGTTCCCTGAGCTTTTCTATCATTTTATCCAGATCTTTATCGGTAACTTCCGCAACTGGCCTGGAAATTTCAATCTGCTCAATTCCAGTTAATGAAACATCCGGATAAATCTCGAATTCAGCTGTATAAATAAATTCTCCATCATCTTTTGGAGGATGGATATGCGGCTGTCCAGCCGGAATCAACTCTTTCTGCTGCAAGGCTTCATAATAAGTAGTTTGAATAATATCGCCGGCAACTTCTCCTCTGACGCGATCACTAAACATTTTTTTAACCACTCTAACAGGCACTTTTCCAGGGCGAAAACCATCAAGCTTGACATTTTTTGCTAGTGATTTTAATCGCTCTTCCATTTTCTCCTGAACCACTTCCTCAGGCACGCTAACAGTCATTTTTCTGCTTAATTCCGATGTCTTTTCGACAGAGACTTGCATTTACTTACCTCAAATAGATATTACGATAATAGTTTTGGAACACCACCAGTTATCGGCGGATAAAATAATTGACATTAACTCTTGATCCGTTAACGCGGTGATAAAATTGAAATTAAGTGGTGCGAGCGGAGAGACTCGAACTCTCACAGGGATAACCTACTGGAACCTAAATCCAGCGCGTCTACCAGTTCCGCCACGCTCGCTTCTTAAATAGCCGTCAATTATAACTAAAATTTTAGACTAAAACCAAAATTAAAGTGATTTTTCTTAATATTTTACCTGATTACCCATGAGCCTCAGCCAACTTGGAGGCCATAAGAAGTGTGAACTCTAGAGTATATG
>JALXCS010000292.1 GCA_026990815.1 Methylomonas sp.
GGTTTTACGGTAAGTTTTATTCCCGTTAATTTAGCAATTTGTTTTTCAAGCCAGGATTTCTGAGCTTCGGCTTGAATTGGAATCTTTTTTTCAGATTTATAGCCATTTATTGAAATGCCATTGTTATCAACGATAACTTTGCATTCCCCTTTCTCAGGCTTCGAGTAAGTTTTAGTTTCAATACAATACACACCATATTCACACACAATCACATGATCTAGATTAAATCCTTGTCCTACAACATCATGAAAAATTTTAAATCCCCTGTCTCTAAATCGTTCTAACATCTGACCGACAGCCCTTTCTCCATCTCGCCCAAGCCTTAGAGTTTTGATTTTTCTTCTGATTCCAAAAAACTTTAAAAAACAATACACTGAAATAAATATAGTAAAAAATGTTATTGTCAAAGGGTTTGGTATTCTTATAACCTGATACCACAATAACCAGTAAAAAACTGTTTGAGCAATCATAAAAATTGGTAAAAATACTACCATTAATACCTCTGAACCAATTATTTCCTGTATTTGATCTTCTAGTGATTGTCCTGGCAGCCTTAATGGATTATCAACTAAAGGGGATTTTTTTTTATTTCTCTTCATTTTCAACTTTTGATAAACGCCAACAATTGATATTTGTTTTGTATTTATTTTCCACAAATCCTACATCGGCATATTCATCACTTCCTTATAAGCATCAACCAGTTTATTCCTCACCTGCACCATCGCCTGAAAGGACACATTGGCTTTTTGTGCTGAAATCATCACTTCCGCCAGACTGACATCACTTTCGCCCAGTTCAAAAGCCTGCGCCATCTTAGCGGACGTTTGCTGTGCCTGATTGACGTTATTGACGGACTGTTTCAGCAATGAAGAAAAATCTACCTTGCTGTCATTTTCCACTTCTTGCGGTTTGCTGGAGGCGTCAATTGACATTGAACGCATCTGAGCCAATACCTGGTTTATATTCATATCACTCATGGTTATGCCTGTTTTTTGTCATTAAACTATCTTAAGCATTTATTAAGCCAATGTTGGAAATTAAGCGATTTCCACCCCTGCTTCTTTCATTCTGGCAATTTTATATCTAAGTGTTCTTGGACTGATACCCAATTTTTCCGCCGTTATTTTTCGACTACCCTGTTGTTCTTTAAGAGTTTTTAATATAATCTGTTCTTCTACCGAACGCAGCCCTTCGCCCAAACGGTTTGATTCATCAGCAACAATATCCGAGGTTTCTGATCGAATGAAATCTGTATTCTCCATCACCATTTCATCCTCAAAAACCAAATCTGCCGGGGTTATGACACCAGCAGTCTGCATAATTAATGCTCGCTGCATCACGTTTTCCAACTCCCGGACATTCCCGGGCCAATGATAGCCCTGCAATTTTTCACTCGCTCTGGAATCCAAAACTGGAACCGTACCATCATCCGAAGTATACCTTGCCATCAAATCCACAGCCAATGGCAAAATATCACCAGGACGTTCCCGTAACGCCGGAATTTTTAAGGGAAAAACATTCAAACGGTAGTACAGATCTTCACGAAACCGGTTTTGCCTAACATATTCTTTAAGGTTGCGATTAGTGGTAGCCAATATTCTGACATTCAGACTAATTTTTTTTCGCCCCCCCAAACGTTCTACTTCTTTTTCCTGAATCACTCTCAGGATTTTTGCCTGCAAAGCCAGATCCATTTCCGAAATTTCATCCAGTAGCAGGGTTCCTCCTTGAGCCTGTTCGAATTTTCCAAGTGTAGTTTGAGTGGCTCCGGTAAAGGCTCCTTTTTCATAGCCAAACAGCATTGCTTCCAGCATATTTTCGGGAATCGCAGCACAATTGATAGCAACAAAAGGCCCTTGATAATTCATTGAATTTTCATGTAAATAACGTGCCAGAACCTCCTTTCCAGTGCCGCTTTCTCCCTGAATAAGAACCGTGACTTCGGTTTTTGCAACCCGCACTGCCATCGCATAAAGTTTTTTCATGCTTGGGTCATGAATCGTTCGGTATTTTTTATCTACTCTATTTGTTTTTTTTGTTTTCAATAAGCCTGAAACTTTTTCTTCCAGCACTGAAGCTTCAAATGGCTTGACCAGATAATCAGTCGCGCCTGACTGAATCGCATCAACTGCTTTGGGAATTGATCCATAAGCTGTCATTAACAATACAGGAATATCCGGATAGTGTTTTTGCATAGCTCGCAGCAACTCCAAACCATCCATAACCGGCATCTGAATGTCACTAACCACCAGACCCACTGATGAATCAGAAAGTATTTTTAAAGCTTCACGGCCATTTTTTGCCGATTTAATCTGGAATCCGGCAATTTTCAGGGTTTCGCATAAAGCTTCGGCTAAAGAAAAATCGTCTTCAACGATTAATACATCAAGCTGTTTCATTTTTTCCTCTCATTACTATTTATAAGCTTTCATCCCAAGCTTCTCCTGCTGGGAAAGCAATAGTTAAGCCCTGTCGGGATGAATTAGGGATAAATTCTTGTTTTGCATATGGCAATGTCATAATAAATTCAGTTCCTTGACCCGGCTCAGAAAGGCAACGTACTTCTCCACCATGAGCACGAATGACACTATCTACAACAGCCAGTCCCAGACCAGTACCATTCATTCGAGTAGTAAAAAAAGGTTCAAAAATTCTTTCTATGTCTGTCTCCAAAATACCCGGACCATTGTCTTTAATTATTATTTCAACTGAATCACTATTGTCCTTAATGAATAACTCAATGTGCCCACTATCACCAAGGGCTTGCTGGGAATTATTCAGCAAGTTCATAATTGCACCACGCAATATGCTTTCATTCCCTGTTAATTGAATGGCCTGACTGGTATCAGTAAGTGAAAACGTAATCCTGGTTGATTCAATTTGTTCCTGCATCAGCTCAGATATTTTTCTCAACATTTCTTTACAGGAAAATAATTTCATTGTTAACCGGCCTTGCTTTGCAAAAACCAGCATATCGTTCACCTGCCGTTCAAGAAAATGCAATCGCTCAAGTATTTTTGTCGAAAATTCCTGCTTTTTTTCTTCTGCCAGTCTGCTACCAGCAAGCTGAGAAGCATATAGAATGGCCGTGGACAAAGGCGTTCTAACTTGATGCGCCATGCTGGCAACCATTTCCCCCATTGCCGACAAATGCTTCTGTTGATTCACCAGGTCCTGCAAGTTTCTCATTTCACTAACATCAGTAAGCAACACAATTTGCCCGGCAAAATTTCCCAAGGTATTGATTGAAATATTGAGATACTTGCCGTTTTGCAATTGCCGTTGATGGGGATTTTCGGTAGCTGGAACAAAACTTTGTTCCACTATCTGCGGCCAGGAAAGCCCCATCAATGAATGACCAAAAAATTCCTCTGAAGCTTTGTTACAATCAATAACCTTATCGGAGGCATCCAGAACAATCACACCGGCCGGCAAAGCAGCAAGCAATTTATGTAGTTGGTTAGCCAATTTTTCTTTTTCAATCAAGGTCTTGATCCGCTCATTTCTGGCGACCACCAATTCCTGACGCAATTTTGCTACTTGTGCTTCCAGCCCTTGATAGGATTCTGTTAAATTTTCAGTTAACTGATTGAATAAATGAAACGCTTGAGTTAACTGTTCGGTTTTTTCTGTAATCATTCAAGTCAAATATTTTGCTATTTCATCTGGATTAGCAAAAATCAGACCTGTTTTTTTATTTTTTTATTTTCAATAGCTTACAGAGTGCGTCAAAAAATCATCCTGAATATTGAATAGCGTTCCCTAACAAAAATACTGTCTAAGTTACAAACCTTGATGAGCAGTATATAATTGGCAATTAATTTGTTATCAATTTACAAACTATTTTAATATGAATCTCAAATTATCCGATAGAGTCCAGGCTGTAAAACCTTCTCCAACCCTTGCTATTACAGCAAGAGCAGCTGAAATGCGCGCAGCGGGAAAGGATATTATTGGCCTTGGAGCTGGAGAACCAGATTTCGACACCCCAGAGCACATAAAAATTGCCGCAATAGAAGCCATTAACAATGGTTTTACCAAATATACGGCGGTTGATGGAACGCCTACTCTTAAGCAGGCTATTATTGACAAATTTAAAAAAGATAATGGCTTCTCCTACCAGCTAAATCAAATCCTGGTTTCCTGCGGGGGCAAACAAAGTTTTTATAATCTATCCCAAGCTATTATTAACCCGGGCGATGAGGTCATTATCCCTGCACCTTACTGGGTTTCTTATCCTGACATGGTGTTATTAGCGAGCGGTAAACCAGTTATTGTCGAAACGTCGCAAGCCGAACATTTTAAAATTTCTGCTGAGAAATTACGTTCTGCAATTACCGGTAAAACCCGATTGCTGGTTATTAACAGCCCTTCCAACCCTACCGGCGTTGCCTATAGCGAAGATGAGTTAAAACAATTAGGTGAAGTACTGAAGGATTACCCTGACATCATTATTGCTACGGATGATATGTACGAACACATTTTGTGGCGAGCAAACAGTTTTGTGAATATTTTAAACGCTAATCCCGATCTTTATCACCGGACTATGGTTCTCAACGGCGTTTCAAAAGCTTATTCAATGACTGGCTGGCGAATTGGGTATGCCGCGGGGCCCGCAGAAATTATCGGTGCCATGCGAAAAATTCAGTCACAAAGCACATCTAATCCAACATCAATTTCTCAGGTCGCAGCAGAAGCAGCTTTAACTCAGGATCAAAGCTGTATTCAGAAAATGCTGGCTGAATTTAAAAAACGCCATGATTTTGTTGTTGATGAATTGAATAACATTCCGGGAATTGATTGTTTAAGTACTGATGGTACTTTCTACGTTTTCCCTAATATTGAAAAACTGCTGGAAAATCTACCGGATATTGCTGATGATTTGGCCTATGCAGAATTTCTGATTGAAAAAGCCGGCGTTGCTCTTGTACCCGGAACAGCTTTTGGCTGCCCCGGTCATATCAGAATTTCGATTGCTACCAGTATGGAAAATCTGGAAAATGCCTTGTCCAGAATTAAAAAAGTAGCTGTTGGATAACCAGGTCTTTACTACTATCCAAATAAAAAGGGCCGGAAATATCAGGCCCTTTTATATAAAACCGGAAAAAACCAAATTCACGACTTTCTACGTTTTAAACCAATTAATCCAACAATACCACTAAAGAATAAAATAGCAGCAGGTGGTAGCGGTATGGCAGATACTTTGTCGGTGTCTGCTGTAAATTCAAAAGACTCACCAATTTGCAGCCCGCCTTTTCCGCTAAAATCAAATGTTAGATACCGGTAAAGGTCACCTACTGCACCTGATGCTCCCTCAATCTCAACCATCCCTGAAAAAAAAGTATTTACATTATCTGGACCAGATCTATATACAAAAGAGCCTGTTTGGGAGTTTTCAGTACCATTTGGACTCCAATCCTTATCAAAAACTGCATTTGCTCCAAAAGCATCAAAGGTAATGGAGTTAACTGTCCCAAAGCCATTTTTCGTAAATTTCCATACTCCACCCCATGTGTCCGTTCCTGTATAAGTCAATTCCCAACCTGTACCACTGGCAGATGTCCCGTTCCATAATGATGTTGTTGATGAATCATTAACAGCAATTTGCATTCCAGCCATATCCCCGCCTGATATTTGATGTTCAGTAACCGCCTTTACTGCTTGAAGCGGAGCTGGAAGTGAAACTGCAAAACCCGTAGAAATATTCAGAATTCCTACAAAAAGTATGCTAAAAAAATTTCTGTATAGTGTCATTATCTTATCCTTATTTCCAAAATCAAAAATTCTATTTCAAAATCTTTCTTTATAAAATCTCTAAAACAGGAGTGGACTCAAACCCACCTGGCTGAACATCCTGACTGACTGATAAAGTTCCCAATAGAGCAGGCGACTCAACTGATTCTATGAATAGTGCTTCATTACCAGCCGAGCTGCTTGTGAAAATGGTATCTGTGGTATCAAGCACATCAGTAAAGGAAATACTAACGTCTGCAACAGTCGTAGAAGTGAAAAGCCCATTTGAGTTTTCTACCGTTGTTTCAATGTTAAGAGGAATATTATCAGAAATATCGTTCAATGGAATAACTGGAATGACAAACTCAATTACTTCAGCTTGTGCAGCTCCTTCCACATCAATAGTAATCTCCCACGTTCCGTCTAATGATTGCACGGGACCTTGTTGGAAACTCACCTGATATTCAACACCACTATCTGGTGTTTCGGTAAAAGGGGCGATCATCCAGTCTGATTGGTTTGAATTACCATTTTCCGGAAACCCTTTAATGGTGACAGACGTTACCTTATCTTCTGAAGATGAAGATGGCTCTATTCTGAACCCTAGCCATTTGGATGAGTCACCTTCAACCAGTTCAGGCCCGGCAACGATTGATTCCTCATTTACAGTAAAAATTGTTGCAGTGGGTAATTCCGGACTTTCATCTTGTAAAAATGCTATATTGACATTATCGATAGTAGACGAAACAAAACCACCATTGTCATTATCAATCGTCGTTTCGATGGTGAGAGGAATAATATCAGTCACATCATTTTGAGGAATCACAGGTATCACAAATTCCACGGATTCTCCTGACAATGCACCAATCACATCAACTGTAAATTCCCATGTTCCATCTTCTGCCTGAACAGGACCTTGTTGAAAAATAACCTGATATTGGGCATCAGAATCAGAAACTTCAGTATGTGGCGCAATAAGCCAGTCTGATTGTGTTGGATCGCTATTTTCAGGAAAACCCTTAATGGTAATCGTAGTTACAACGTCTCCCGGTGATGAAGGTTCTACTTTAAAACCTAACCATTTTGATGAATCACCTTCAATAAGATCCGGTCCACCGATAATTGAATCCTCACTCAACGTAAAAATACTGGCCAGGGGTGGAATTTCATCCGCCCCATCGGTTACCGCTGAAAGAACAATACCCGTTGCGGGTTGATTTTCTTGGGTTTCTAAAATAAGTTCTGGGATCGTGTCAGGGAAGCTAAAACTTATCCCCGTTGTTTCAAACCCGCTAACAGGAATTGCTCGTGGCTCCGCATATTCAATCTGGACAATGCTAAATCCATCATCATCTCCCGCACCTTGTACTTCACCCGCTGCCGGAGCCTCCTGATCAGTAGTAGGATCATAATTTTGATCTGCTAATAAGGCTTCCTGAGTTGCCTGAACTTCCTGTTTTGCTTCAGCAATATCTTCCTGACTTATATCAAAATCGAGATTTAATATCTCTTCATCAAGAACAATTTGACTATTGCGCCCTAAATCTACTTCTGTTCCATTTTCAAGCTCAATAATAAGATTACCTACTTGATCTGTGACAATTTGATCACCAACGTAAACCCGGTCACCATAGTGCAAAATTCTTTCTTCGCCATCAGCAGAAACTGCCTTTACGACTCCAGTTAAAAAGATTACATTTCCGGCGGTGTTCATAAGAGACTCCCTTATGTATTAACAATTATGTTATATAGTGATAGCTTTAAAAAAAATTGCAAGTGTACAATAGTACTAAATTTTACAGAGACCTCGCCTCACTGAACATTTTCTTTAAAAGAAGCGCTGAAGTTATTTTAAATAACACAGATAACATTATGTTTTTATTGAAAACAACTATAAGGCTAATTTTTTCAGATAGGCCTTGAAATCTTTCTTTAATTCCTTATGAATTAAAGCGTGTTCGACAGTTGCAATAAGATAACCAAGCTTTGAACCACAATCATATCTGGAACCGGTAAATTCGTATGCCAAAACCGGCTCATCCTGTAATAATGCCGAAATAGCGTCTGTTAACTGAATTTCTCCTCCCGCACCTTTTCCAGTTTTTTCGATTTTATCAAAAATAGCAGGAGTTAAAATGTACCTCCCTACCACTCCGAGATTTGATGGCGCGTCTACAGGATCTGGTTTTTCAACGATTGTTTCAACACGGCCCAGAGTCTTGGATATTTCTGTTGTCGCCACGATGCCATAACTCTTGGTTTCAGAAGGCTCAACCCGTTCAACACCTAAAATACTGCTCTGTTCCTTTCTAAACAACTCGGCCATTTGAGCCATACATCCCTGAACAGGATTCTCTATTAAATCATCTGCAAGAATAACTGCAAAAGGCTCATCATTAACCAAAGTTTTTGCACACAGCACTGCGTGCCCCAAACCCAAGGCTTCTGCTTGTCGAATAAATACACATGAAATATTGGATGGAACAATTTCTTGCACTAATTTAAGAGTTGCAGTTTTACCTCGTTCTTCTAACTCTTTTTCCAATTCATAAGCTTTATCGAAATGATCTGGAATAGCATTTTTGTTACGTCCTGTTACAAAAATCATGGTATCTATTCCAGCAGCGACAGCTTCTTCAACCGCATATTGAATGAGAGGCTTATCGACAACGGGCAACATTTCCTTTGGACTGGCCTTCGTAGCAGGAAGAAACCTGGTCCCTAGACCCGCTACAGGAAAAACCACTTTTTTTACGACTTGTTTCATATTAAACCTTATTTATATGTTTTATATTTGATTTTTTTTAAACAGTTTTTTGGGGTCACATAAGCGGTACATTATTCCTTCAGCCTTCCATATTTATCTTCATATCGAACAATATCATCTTCACCCAAATAACTTCCAGATTGAACCTCAACCATCTCTAGCGGAATAACACCAGGATTTTCCAGGCAATGAACAGTACCTAGGGGAATATAGATAGATTCATTTTCTGACAACAAAATTTGTTCGTCATTTTTAGTAACCAAAGCGGTGCCTTTAACAATTATCCAGTGTTCGGCTCGGTGATGGTGTTTTTGTACCGACAATTTAGCTCCTGGCTTCACCACTATTCGTTTAGTTTGATGTCGCTCACCTTCGTCAACGGAATCATAGTGCCCCCACGGACGATATACTTTTCTGTGCCATGCTGCTTCTTTTCTTTTTTCCGATTTTAATTGGTCAACAATAGTTTTAACTTCTTGAACACGATCTTTTGGCGCTACCAAAATTGCATCATCGGTTTCAACCACCACCAAATCCTGCACCCCGATCGTTACCACTAAACGCCCTTCTGCATGAACAAAAGAGTTTTTGGTATCGATGGTTAATACATCACCATGAATAGCATTTTCATCCTGATCCTTCCGGGTAACTTCCCATAAGGCCGACCACGAACCAACATCATTCCAGCCAACATCAATCGGGATAACCACAGCCTGGTCAGTTTTCTCCATTACTGCATAATCAATGGAATCAGCTGGGCAGGCGGAAAAAAGTTCTTTGTCCAAGCGGGTAAAATCTAAATCCTTAGTTGCTGCATTATAGGCTTCCCTGCAACTTGACAACATTTCCGGATTAAATTTTTCCAACTCTTCCAAATATCGGCCCGCCTTAAAAGCAAACATACCACTGTTCCAAAAGTAATCGCCTGAACGAACGTATTCCTTTGCGGTTTCAGAGTTTGGCTTTTCTACAAAAGATTCAACAACTAACGCACCTTCCTGCAGTTGTTCTCCACCCTTGATATATCCATACCCTGTTTCGGGGCCAGTGGGTATTATGCCGAAAGTCACTAAAAAACCTTGCTCCGCCAATTCCATGGCCTGCTTAACCGATTCTTGGAATGCTGTTTTATTTTCAATCACATGATCCGCAGGTAAAATCAGCAGTACATCATCTTTAGAGAAAGCAGCAAGAGCAGCCATAGCCACTGCAGGTGCGGTATTTTTTCCCACCGGTTCCAAAATTATTGCGGAAGGCTTGCAACCAATTTCCCAGAGTTGTTCGGCCATCATAAACCGGTGCTCTTCATTGCACACCGCAATAGGCGCCCTCAATCCAATTACACCATCAAGCCGATTTAAGGTTTCCTGAATCATGGTTTTATCGGAAACCAACGGCAAAAACTGTTTAGGATGATGACCTCGTGAAAGCGGCCAAAGCCGAGTGCCAGATCCACCTGATAAAATGACCGGTATCATTACGGTAATTCCTCGAAAGTAAAAAATAAACTTAATGTTTTAAGTTCTGAAGCAATTGCTCCTAATAAAGCAAAGAAACATTATTGAAACCCTGATGGATTTTTTTTCTGCCATCGCCAGGCATCAGCAACCATATCCTGCAAAGTTTTTTCAGTTCGCCATTCTAATTTTTGCTGGGCTTTTCCAGGATCAGCAAAACACTGGGCAATATCGCCCGGTCTGCGGGAAACTATTTGGTATTCAACTTTTTTACCCGTTACCTTTGAAAATGCATCGATCATTTCCAATACGCTATAGCCATCACCTGTTCCTAAATTATAAGCTTCGCACCCCCCCTGGGAAAACTGTTCGCCTTGTAACGCTTGCAGTGCTTTTAAGTGCCCTTTTGCCAAATCAATCACATGAATGTAATCTCGAACACCAGTACCATCAGGAGTTGAATAATCATCCCCGAAGACAGAAAGTTGTTGTAATTTACCCACGGCAACCTGAGAAATATAAGGCATTAAATTATTTGGTATTCCATTCGGGTCTTCTCCAATCAAGCCACTTGAGTGAGCCCCAACAGGATTGAAATACCGTAATAAAGCAATCCGCCAGGGGTTATTATTCTTCAACAATTTATCAGATACTGAAAGATCCCTCAGTATCTCTTCGATCATCAGTTTTGACCGACCATAGGGGTTGGTTGCGGATAATGGAAAATCTTCAGTAATTGGAACAGTATGAGGATCACCATAAACAGTAGCAGATGAGCTGAAAACTAATTCTCTGACTCCCGCATCAGCCATTACTTCTGCTAACACCAAAGTACCATTGACATTGTTGTCATAATAGTTCAATGGTTGCTGGCATGATTCGCCAACAGCCTTCAAACCGGCAAAGTGAATAACTGCTTGAAAATCGTGTTTGGAAAAAGTTTTTTCCATTGCTGGCCTGTCACGGATATCAAGCTGAAGAAAATCCAATGTTCTTCCGGTAATTTTTTCAACACGTTTGATTGATTCTTGATGACTATTACTTAAATTATCAACTGCAACAACATCATAGCCAGACTCCAGCAGTTCAACACAAGTATGGCTGCCTATATAACCCGCACCGCCAGTAACCAGGATTTTTTTATTTCCTTCCATCTAAAACAAGCTCCCAATCAGATTTTTAAACTCTCACCTGTGTTTAATTCAGTTTCTCTAAAGCCTGTTTTGCTTTTTCCAGGCCTGAATATTTTTGTTGACTTTTGACCGCTTTTTCCAAATGTCTTTTTGCTTTAATATCATCCCCTTTTTCCAGATAAACCATTGCTAAATGGTAATGCATTTCCGGTGTACTATTTTTCTTCCGTATCGCTGCTTCCAAAGCAGTTTCAGCTTTATCCAGGTTGCCATTCAAAAAATTCACCCAACCATAAGTATCGAGAAAGGCGGAATGTTCCGAGTCTTTCAATTTAGAGACCAATTCCAGCGCCTGCTTTTTGTCTTGCTCATTCCGGCTAGCTTCCATTAGTAGAGCGGCAAGATTATTAGCTGCTAATTTATTTTCGGGGTTAATGGTTAAAATTTTCTTGTATGACTCAATTGCAATATCATTTTTCCTTGCAGCCGTGGCTAAAGTTGCCAATTTCATTAACAACCCTATATTTTTAGAGGATACTTCCAATCCTTGCTGATAAGCAGCTATTGCTTTATCAACCGATTTTTGTAAAAGATAGACTGTTGCCAACTTCTCGTAAGCCACCCCGAACTCAGGCTTTAACTGAATAACCCGCCGATAAGTCTGTTCCGCTTTGTTGAGTTGGTTTTGTTGTCTATATAGTTCACCCCGCATGGTTAACAAAGCAATATTGTCTTTGTTTTCGGCAAGTCTCTTATCCAGATATTGTTCCGCTTCCTTTGCTTTACCCAAAACCAGATAACTATTCATCAGGCCTGATAAGGCATCAATTGCCATAGGTTTCTTGGCAAGTACTTTTTTAAATTCCTCAACCGCATCTTGATGTTTGTTCTGGGCTAAATAAATTTGCGCCAGTTTATAATGGCCAATTTCACTTTTCTCGGTATTTTGCGCTAGTTCTTTGGCAATTTCCGCCGCTTTTGACCATTCCTGACGCTTGCCATACAAATCAATCAACATGACCGCCACGTCTGTATCATCGTTGTAAAATTCACGAGTTTTTTCAAGTAACGCCAAAGCCTCGTCTTCTTCCTTTTTCTTGACCATCATCCTGGCCAAATCTTTTGCGGCACTAAGATTTTTAGGATTAACCATTAAAACTTTTTCCAGCGCTTCCTGAGCCAAATCTACATTTCCATTTTGCAATTGGGCAATCGCTAACAACATCAATGCCTTTTCTGATTCAGGCTCGTCCCTTAAAATAGTCCTAACATCAGCAATCGCACCATTAAAATCCTTGTCTTTAATCAAGAATCCTGCTCTCAACATCAAGGCTTTGGCATTTCTTGGATCGATTTCAATGACTTCTTCAATTAATTTTCTTGCTTCATCAGCATTTCCTTGAGACATCGCCAAAGCAGCCAAACGATTACGAGCATCAATTCCTGAAGTGCCTAGCGGATCATCTCTAACAATTTTTTCTAAAATATCCTTAATTGCTTTAGGATCATCCTTATGCAGCTTTAACTGGGCAAACCTGAGAGTAAAATTATCTGGATTATCCTTAATCAACTTGTTTAACTGGTTTTGAGCTGTATCTGCACCACGCTGACTAATCAGGAAATCAACATAGGCTAATTTAGGCTGGTCGTCTTCTGGCAATTGATCAATTAATTTTTTCAGAACTTGTTCCGCCTTATCCAGTTTTTTTTCTGAAACATAGAATTTAGCCAGATTATATTGCAGATTCTGATTTTCTGGATTACGTTCGGCTAAAGATAAATATAATTTCTCGGCCTCACCCTTTTTCCCTTGGGCCATTAATATATTGACTTTAACTAGGGATAACTTGATAACATCAGGGTTTTTTTCCAGTGCTTTATCAATGACTTTCATGGCTTCGTCCAATTTCTTTTCTGAGCCTAAAAATCGAACCATTAACAGGGCAGCATCAACATGACCAGGGTCAATATCCAACACCTGCTCCAGTAATTTCTTTGCCTGCTGCTTTTTATTTTGGGTTAATAAAATGGTTGCTTTTAAAGCCAAGGCATCTGGGTTTTGAGGGTCTTTTGCCAATACCAGCTCTACCTTTTCTTTTGCCTTATCAATATCCTTACTGAATAAAAATAATTTGCCCAGCTTTAATTGCGCGTCAACATGATCAGGATTTTCTTCAATAACGGCCAATAAATTCCCGTACATTTTCCGCCAATCCATATCTTTTTCTGCTAATAAAGCAAAAAGATAGCGTGCGTCTGTATTTTTAGGGTTGATTTGTAAAACATTTTTTAATTCAACGCGCACTTTGTCATAGTTACCC
>JALXCS010000293.1 GCA_026990815.1 Methylomonas sp.
GACACTGGATTACTTACAAAAAATATCGATGGGGTAAGAAGGTTCACTATGGACAGGGCGATCTTAACGTTAACTTGACTAATTGTTCGGGTGGTTCAGGATCATCCGGAAATGATTCCAGTTCGGATAATGGCGATGATGATCAAAAATGGAAAGATCGTGACGACGATGACGGACACAAAAAAAAGAAGCGTAAACATAAAAAGGATAGCGATGATGATTAAATCGTCAAATTAAAAAAAACATGGAAGGAATTTTTTAAGTAGTTGATTGTCCGGCCCTGACAGGGCGTTAGGGCCGGTTTTTTAAAAAGAGTTAAATTTTATATTTTTGGAGAAAATAAAAATGAAAAGTTTTTTGAAGTTTATACCATTATTGTTTATTTTTGTGGTTGGTTCTGCTTCTGCGGTAAGTATCCCCACCCCGCTTGGTTTGACAACACAATTTCCAGATTTGAATACCCAAGATTTGGATATCAATTATGATGCAGGTTCGGGCTTGATTTCATTGGAAAATGGAGCTGGTTCCACTGCGCAATTAACTGCATTTTCTGGGGATCTGGGTACTTTATATATGCCAGGCGCATTTACTTACAAGTTGTCTGGAAATGTGAATTCGCTCCCTGCAATTGATTTTACAGCATCAACCACTGATGGTGCGGTCAATTTGACTGGAACAGTTGTGGCTTTCGGAGCTGGTAATGGCGTATTGGAATTTCTGGTTGATATTGCTTCGACGGGCACTGTCGATTTTGGTAATACCTTGGGAATTATTATTTCAAATATAACAAGCAGCTCAGCCCAAGCAGACAGTTTTGCAGTTCCTGTTCCTGCTGCAGTATGGTTGTTTATGACAGGACTTTTGGGCCTGGTTTCGCGTAAAGCGAAACGCTCAGTATAGTAATATTTTTACTTTTTAATAATGAGGCTTGAGGAAATTTAAGTTTCCTCAAGCTTTTTTTATAAGTCGGAAATTAAAATGAAATAATTTCATCTTCAGTGGCAATTAGTACCAGGTCGGCCTTATGAATTGCAAAAATTCCTACTGTGACTACCCCGGCAATATTATTGATGGTTTTTTCAAGCTCTAAAGGATCAAGGATATCCATATTATGAACATCGATGATTGGGTTGCCATTATCACTGGTAAATCCTTCGCGTAATTCGGGTTGTCCTCCCAGTTTCACCATTTCACGGGCCACATAACTTTGTGCCATTGGGATAACTTCTATAGGCAATGGAAATTTGCCAAGTACATCAACCTGTTTCGATTGGTCGGCAATACAAATAAATTTTCGACTTGCTGCTGCAACAATTTTCTCACGGGTTAAGGCGCCGCCACCGCCTTTGATGAGTTGTTTGTGGGGGTTGATTTCATCAGCACCATCAACATAAACGTCCAGTTCACCAACAGAATTTAGATCAAGTACAGGGATGCCGAGCTTCTTTAAGCGTTCTGTAGTCATTTCTGAGCTGGATACAGCGCCTTCAAGATAATTTTTGTTTTCTGCAAGACAATCTATAAAATGATTGACAGTCGAGCCGGTTCCCACGCCAACAATTGCAACATCTTTTACATACTCAATTGCAGCTTCTGCAGTTTTTCTTTTTAATTCATCTTGTGTCATAGCCATAGGTATTTTCCGAGTTGAGTTAGAAATTTATTATTATGTGATAATACCTCAGATAACCATAATTCGCAGTAGTTTTATTAATGATTCATCGCTATATTGAAAAAATTTTACGGGCAAAGATTTATGATGTTGCCATTGAAACTCCATTGGATTTTGCGCCCATTCTATCGGCAAGATATCAAAACAATATTTATTTAAAAAGGGAGGATTTGCAGCCAGTATTTTCATTCAAACTACGTGGAGCTTACAATAAAATCAGTCAATTGACAGATTTGGAAAGAAAAAAGGGGGTAATAGCGGCATCAGCAGGAAATCATGCGCAAGGTCTTGCATTGGCAGCAAAAAAAATGGCAATTAGTGCGCATATCGTTATGCCAACGACGACGCCGGAAATTAAAATTCGGGCAGTCAAGGAAAGGGGGGCAAAAGCAATTCTGGTTGGTGATTCATATGATGAGGCTTATGAATATGCAATTGACCTGGGACAGAAGAAGCAATTGGTTTTTGTTCACCCTTATGATGATCCTGATGTGATTGCCGGTCAAGGCACAATTGGAATGGAAGTTTTAAGACAGTATACGGGGGATATTTCGGCGATTTTTATTCCTGTTGGCGGCGGCGGGTTAATTGCTGGTGTCGCTGCTTACATTAAATTTGTACACCCGGAAATAAAAATAATTGGAGTTGAACCTGATGATGCAGATTGTTTGAATCAGGCGTTAATTGCAGGGCGGCGAGTCAAACTCAAGCAGGTTGGTTTATTTGCGGATGGCGTAGCGGTAAGGCAAATAGGAAAAGAGCCTTTTCGCCTGTTACGTCATTTGGTTGATTGCGTTATCACCGTTAACACTGATGAGATTTGTGCCGCAATAAAAGATGTTTTTGATGATACCCGGTCTTTACCAGAACCCGCAGGGGCATTAGCAGTAGCTGGATTAAAAAAATATGTTGAGCAGGAGCAGATTAATAATGAAATATTTGTGGCGATCGAAAGTGGAGCCAATATAAATTTCGACCGTTTGCGCTATGTTAGTGAAAGAGCCATGGTTGGCGAACATAAAGAGGTTTTGCTCGCTGTTGCAATTCCAGAGGTTGCTGGTACGTTCTTGAAATTTTGCAATATTCTTGGAAAGCGGAACGTCACGGAATTTAATTATCGTTATTTCGATAATAAAATAGCCCATATTTTTGTCGGAGTTTCTACCAGCAATCATAAGGCAGACCGAAAAGATTTAATTGAAATGCTTGATCGAGAGGGTTTTGGAGCCATCGATATGACCCAAAATGATTTGGCCAAGGAGCATATTCGGTACATGGTTGGCGGTCATGCGCCTGGTTTGTTGAATGAGCATGTTTATAGCGTGGAATTTCCTGAAAGACCAGGTGCGTTGTTGAAATTTTTAACAGCAATTGGTGGGCGTTGGAATATCAGTTTATTTCATTATCGTAATCATGGTGCTGCATTTGGCAAGGTATTAATGGGCTTGCAAATGCAGAATGCAGAAAAAAAAATATTCCAGCATTGTTTGGATGATTTGGGTTTTGCATACGAAGAAGTTACGTCCAATCCGGCTTATTCTTTGTTTGTTGGAGGTAAAGAGATGGAACAGTAAGTTTTTGAACGAGTGCTTATTCCAAAGACAGGATAAAGTCCCATTGCTGTTTTGAAACGGGCATGATTGACAGGCGGTTACCTCGTCTAACCAGTGGAAAATCTTCTAGTTCAGGTTTTTGTTTTAATTCTTTGAGCGAGATGGTTTTAGCGAGTTTTCTGATGAATTTGACATCCACCATATACCAGCGCGGGTTGTTAGTATCACTTTTAGGGTCAAAGTGTTTGTCGTCAGGATCAAAGGCGGTAAAATCTGGGTAGCTTTCTCTAGCGACTTTCATGATTCCAACAATGCCAGGCTCGTCGCAATTGGAATGGTAGAAAAAAACCTGATCGCCAATTTTCATATCATCCCGCATCATGTTTCTGGCTTGATAATTTCTGACACCGTCCCAGTGCTCTGTTTGATTCGGCATGTTTTCAAGATCGCTTATACTGAACTCAGTGGGTTCAGATTTCATTAACCAGTATTTCATGAGCTTGTTTTAGAAAGTTAGTGAGTATCTCCCGCCTGCGCCGTAATAATCTATCGTCCTTGAACCAAAGGTTCAAGTGGGCACTTCACGGGCAAATCAGGCTTTCCGATAAAACGGACATGCACACCATCGCCAGGTATCAGTCCCCGGGGTTAATATAGGTTCAGGAAATACCCAGATTACCTCGAACGCCGCAGGAGATACTGTACTAGTTTAGCCCATTTTATGAATTTTGAAGAAACTTTTCTCTAGGAAGTTGTTAAAGGTCTGCTGTACTAGTAACCTCCGAGTTCATGTGTTCCGTAAATAAGGGACGAGAAAGAAATTAATTTAACAGCTGGCGCAGAATTTTTATTCGCATTCG
>JALXCS010000294.1 GCA_026990815.1 Methylomonas sp.
CGAAGATATTGGCCTGAACAAATTTTTGATAGATTGCTATACGCGTGTATTCATGCAGACCCCGTTACTTTACGGGAGCTAAAGGCGTAATCAAGAACCATTACTTTGAAACTTTTGATGAATTCAAACAGGCCTGTTCGAGCTTCTTCGACAACCTCGATGAGCATCATGCTCCTTTGCGTTCGTTATTGTCTGAAAAATTTCAGATCATTGATGGGCAAACGGGGTATTCTTGAGCGTGGATAGTATAACCGACAATTATTTCAATAAGACATTGGATAATATACAGACTAATCCTCAGGCTAGCTTTTACATATGGTCTCCGGAATTAAAAAAATCTTACCAAATTAAAGGTACTGTTGAGATATTTCGATCAGGTGAGGATTATGAAAAAATGAAAAGGACAGTTAGAAAGGTTAAATCAACATTACCTGCTAAATCGCTTGTAATTATGCATGTTACTGAAATTTTTGATTGTATGCCCACATAACATTTCAAGCTTATTTGCAGATTTTTTTGACTGCATCGGCTAACAATTCATCAAGATGCATGACTGCCGTAGGATGAGCAATGCTATCAGTGCTCCAGATTTGTTTGATTCCTGTCGACCTAAGCACTTGTTCCGCATCATTACAAAATAATGGGTGGGTGACAACAACATAAATTTCGCTAGCGCCCTGATTTTTTAACAATCTGGTGGTTTCCAAAACAGTTTGTCCGGTGCTGGCCATATCATCAACAATCACAATGGGTTTATTTTGGTAATTTTTTTGAGGAAGATTGATTTTGACCTTCGCATCGCCCTGGCGGATTTTTGTTGCCACGCAATAGTCAAAGCCAAGTTCCTCAGCTAAAGCCGCAACCCATTGTTTCGATTCACTATCCGGCCCTATCAAAAGAGCATGATCAAATTTTTTTCGGAGCAGGGTGGTAATAACTGGAGCAGCAGATAAAGCAATCGCATTTTTCATAGGAAAGGCTTCATCCAGAGATGAAATCCGGTGCAAGTGAGGATCTACAGTAATTAAATCATCAAACAAATCAGCAAACCATTCACCAATAATTTGCTGACTGATTGTTTCTCCAGGATGGTTTTCATTATCCTGGCGCATATAACATAAATACGGTGTAATTAGTGAAATACGCTTGGCGCCTAATCTACGCGCTGTCTTTGCCGCAAACAGTAATTCAACCAGTTTTTCGTTTGGTTGATTCAGACTTCGGATCAATAAAACATGTTCTGGAATTTCTGTGGGGAGCCGTACCAGGCTTTCCTGATCAGGAAAATGGTGGATAGAAATTTCTTTTAATCCCACCTCTAGACGAGTAGCAAATCGTTGTGTTTGCGGTAAATAATCAGGAAAAGCGAGAGCTAACATTTTCAATACCGGGGATTAGTAAGGGACAAACGATTCAAGAATTTGTTTTTTGGTTCCAATAGTATAGCCATTATTTTGGGAAGCTAATGTGGTAGAAAATTTAAAATCTGAAGGGAATTCAGCATAAATCTTATATAAAACATCGCCTTTTTCAACAGAATCTCCAAGTTTTTTTAATAGATCAACACCCGCTTTTTTGTCCATCGGGGCGCCGGCAATCCGGGCAACTTTAGCCAATTGAAAATTATCAATATTAGTCACGAAACCTTGTTTTTCTGCAACGACTTTATGATTAAGTTTACCGGGACTGAGTTCAATAATTTTTTCTCCCTGGGCTTTTACAATGGCCTTCATTTTCGCTAATGCTCTACCTGAATCAAGAATGTCCCTGGCAATAGCATAACCTTGTCCGCCACGAACATCCGGATCAAATTCAATAATCCGTCCAGCAAGTTGCAAGGATTTTTGTCTGAGGTCAAAAGGGGCAGCAGGGTCGTTTTTTAAAACCTGCATGACATCCCGGGCTTCTAATACCGGACCGATGCCTCGACCGATCGGTTGACGCCCATCCGTTATAATGACTTCCAGATGAATATTAAGCTGATCTCCAACATATTCAAATAATTTCCGTAACGCCAAGGCTTGTCTCATATGTCTAACCTTGGCTGTTGGTCCTACAGGAATATCAATCAACAAATGCGTTGAACCAGCCGCAAGTTTTTTTGACAAAATTGAAGCAACCATTTGCCCTTGTGAGTCAATTCCTAAAGGCCGTTCAACTGAGATCAACATATCATCAACAGGGGCCAGTTTTGCTGTCCCACCCCAAGCAAGACAGCCTCTTTCTTGTTGGACAATTTCAAAAAGCCTTTCTGGTGCCAAATTAACTTTGGCGATTAATTCCATAGTATCCGCTGTGCCAGAAGGGGAGGTTATTGCCCGACTGGATGTTTTGGGAATCAGCATACCATGCGCGGCAACAATAGGCACCACCAGCATTGATGTTCTATTACCGGGAATACCTCCAATACAGTGTTTGTCAGCTACTAAGGATTCATGCCAGTTAATTCTTTCACCTGAAAACAACATTGCTTTAGTAAGGAACAATAATTCATCACGATCGAGGTTATTTTGTCCAGTAGCAACTAAAAATGCAGCCATTTCCATCTTGGAATAACGGCTTTCAACAATATCAGTAGCAATATCAATAAAATCCTGTTCGAAAAGGCGTTCACCATTTATTTTTCGTCGTACGGCATCCATGGATTTTGGCGGCTCTGCATGATTGACAGTGACTGAATTTCCTTCCTCAATATTTAATTGACTAAACGCTTGTTCAGACAATCCAAGCTCGTCAGAATTGACGATTGAACGATCATCAACAACATTTAATACGGCAAGTACTCGATGTCCGTGCGAGCTTATCTTTATTTTTGATAAAGCCTGGAATCCCTCAGCACGATATAATTCACAATCCCGATTCAAATATGCAACATTTTCGTGATAAGTGTCGATCCCAATTCTGCGTATTTTTAAAGTTTCACTACTAGTCATAAAATTTCGGAAGTTAGCATTTTTAACACCCACGGTGGTTAATTTTACCTGATTACCCATGAGCCTCAGCCAACTTGGAGGCCATTCAATGTGTTACTGGGTTCGACCAGTCATTAATCTAGCTGAAGGTTCTACTTAATCAGGTAATTTTTTGTCGTGTACAGAAGTCCATTATTATATGAACTTTAAGTATACTTAAAGTCTATATTGAAAATTAAATTTACTATTTAACATAATATACATTATGCGAATATTTATTATTTTTACAGTTTGCTAATATTTTGCAATTCCTGTATTTTCCCCATTCATGACTAATCTATACCGATCTTTATTTGAGCTTTCCAAACAACTTATTTATCTGAATCATGCGGCTGTCTCACCGTGGCCTAAAAAAACTTCCGATGCAGTTATTGATTTTGCAAAACAAAATGCAGAATTTGGAACAAAGTTTTATCTGGAATGGTTAAAAAAAGAATCCGATTTACGGCAGCAAGTTAAATCTTTGATTAATGCGCCATCAGTAAATGACATTGCTTTGGTCAAAAATACTTCTGAAGCCTTATCATTTGTGGCCTATGGATTAATCTGGAAACATGGAGAAAATATTGTATCCAGTGGCGAAGAATTTCCGTCTAACCGGATTCCCTGGCAGTCATTATCAAATAAAGGTGTAGAATTTAGGCAGGCAGATCTTACTTCAAGTATTTTTCCTGAACAAGCACTTTTTGAGCTAGTCGATCGCAATACTCGGTTAATTACGATTAGTTCAGTTCAGTTTGCCAATGGTTTAAGAATGGATTTAAAAATGATTGGTGAATTCTGTAAAAAAAGAGATATTCTTTTTTGCATTGACGCCATTCAAAGTATCGGTGCGCTTGAATTTGATGTTCAGGAATATCAGGCGGATTTTGTGATGGCGGATGGCCATAAATGGATGTTGGGACCTGAAGGCTTAGGTTTTTTTTATTCAACCCCGAAATCCAGGGACATGCTTCAGTTGACCCAGTACGGCTGGCATATGATTGAAGACACACATAACTATGAAAACCTGCCGTGGCAAATTCATCCGACTGCTCGTCGTTTTGAATGTGGAAGCCCCAATATGTTGTGCATTCATGCTCTTTCCGCGAGTCTTGAACTCTTACTAGAAATCGGTATGACAAAAATTGAGCAAAGGGTATTAACCAATGCAGATTATTTAATTAAAAAAATCAATGCATCAAAATCGCTAAAGCTCCTTTTTGAACCAAACAGTCCTTTAAAATCAGGTATTGTGCTATTTAATCATAAAAAGATTCCTAATAAACAATTGTTCCGGCACCTTCAAGAAAATGAAATTATGTGTGCACTGCGCGGGGGAGGAATTCGTTTTTCCCCACATTTCTATAATTCGGTTGCTGAATTGGATCAAGCGCTGGCCATTGCGGAACAGGGTGAGTAACATTTAGTTCCTGGCCTATTAAATGATAAAGATCTTGAGATTCAGGTCTTAAATGCTTGTAGGATGCATCAGGAAACATTTTATACGGTGCCCTTTCTCCATGAAAATCAACGATATCTCCTGCTTTTGATAATTGAATACCAAACATGGAAATTAATTTTGCTAACTTTGGTTCCATTAATGCAACTGGTAATTTCAGATTAGCTTTTGCACACAAATTAAAACCAATTAAAGTTAAACACAATGGCAGGTAATTTATTTTTAGACGTTTATTTTTTACACCACCACTAACATGATCTTTGAGTTGAAAAGAGATATCATAAGCTCGTCGGCGAAAAGATGATTCAATTGCCATTCTCGATACTTCACCAGCCCATGGAGCTCTTATTTCTGATAATGGAAGGAGGTCAGGATCAAAATTTCTGGTGATTTCTTCTAATGGCAGATGGCTGTGATAATTTTTATTAAAGGGAACAACGCGAATACAGCCTATTAAAGCATCAGTTGGTCGATGAAATAGCAGGCCATGTAAAGCATGCTCATCATATTGATCAGTTTCAATTTTAGTGTTACTAGCACTGTTGAAAACATCATCACCGTATTTATCAGCATATACCTGATGCCGGAGCTGATAGGCTAATTTTTTTAATTCTGGGGTATCAGCAAACACGGTATAAAAATATTTTTTGTAATGATCTAGCATAAATTTCCCTCTTTTTAATAATTTATTTAAAAAATATGACGTAGTTCATAAAAAATGCTCTACACTTTGAAGTGTAGATTAAAAAAAATTTTTTTCTGAGGAAATGTCAAATGAATCATCAAGGTTATGTTAATAAAAGATATCTGGAACAAGCAGCCCAGACATTCAAGAATATCAAAGCATGCAGCTATGAAATGATGTCGATTTCTGAGAGAGATTGTGTACTTGATGTCGGTTGTGGCCCAGGAATTGATGTTTTACAACTGGCAAAACAAGTTGGACCAAAAGGATTTGTAGTTGGTATTGACCATGATTCCCAAATGATCTCCGAAGCTAAATCTCTTGCGCAATCAGAAAATATTTCTGAAAGAGTTAAGTTTCATGTCAATGATGTCACTTCCCTGCCCTTTGAGAATGATTATTTTAATGGCTGTCGGAGCGAGAGGGTTTTTATGCATTTGCCGAACCCCTTAGCTGCCTTGCAGGAAATGCATCGTGTCACTAAAGTTAATGGTCGGGTGGTCATAGCTGAGTCGGATTGGAGCAGCTTATCAATAGATTGTGATGCTGTCGGAACCGAAAAAAAAATATTCCAATATCATCGGGATAAAATCATGGCTAGCGGTTACGCTGGCCGCAGTCTATTCAGGTTTTTTCGAATATCTGGTTTTTCAGAAATTGATATCAAGATTTTTCCAGTCTTTACAACTGATCTAAGTGCATTTAGTGATTTGGTTCGTCTAGAATATATCGAAGAGCAGGCTTTATCTGCAAATGCAATTAGCAAACAGGAATTAGCTAAGTGGCGTGAACAATTACAAAATGCAAATGAACAAGGGTACTTTTTTTGCTCGATGAATGTATTTGTTGTCGCGGGAACCAAACCTGAATAACTATCAATTTCATCAATAAATTGATTCAATCGTGGGCGGAGGTGCGTTCATATCATGTGCCGGACAAAACTGATGACACATTAATCTTCACGTTATGATACGGAAATTAAACGCCCTCCCCCTCCATTACAGAAAATTAATCAAGTTCCTTCAAATTTAAAACATCCTGCATATCATACAGACCATAAGGTTTGTCGTTCAACCAGATAGCAGCTCTAACAGCGCCATTAGCGAAAGTCATGCGACTAGTCGCCTTATGTGTAATTTCTACGCGTTCACCTTCGTCAGCAAACATAACAGTATGTTCACCAACAATATCACCGGCCCTAATAGTTGAAAATCCAATGGTTTTACGATCCCTTTCTCCGGTATTGCCTTCTCTGCCATAAACTGCACAGTCCTTTAAATCCCTACCCAATGTTTTCGCAACAATTTCCCCCATGCGTAAGGCAGTACCCGATGGCGCGTCTATTTTATGTCGGTGATGAGCTTCGATCACTTCAATATCGGTATAATCTCCCATTACTTTGGCTGTCATTTCCAATAGCTTTAGTGATAAGTTAACACCAATACTCATATTTGGTGCTAATACTACAGGAATTTGTCGGGCAGCCTCTGCTATCGTGCGTTTTTGAGCTTCGGTATGGCCGGTAGTGCCGATGACGATTTTTTTTCTAGCTTGATGGCATATTTCAATATACCCCATTGATGCATCAGGACGGGTAAAATCAATAACCACATCAAAATTATCAATCACTTTAGCCAGGTCATCAGTGATTTTGATTCCTAACTGACCAATCATAGCGATTTCACCGGCATCTTTATCAATTGAAGGGCTTTCAGGTCTACAAACTACGGCAGCCAAATCAACATGATCAGATATCGATACGGCCTTGACTAAGCACTGACCCATTCTTCCCGAAGCACCAACTATTGCAACACGTAATTTTGCCATGATTAACTGGTCAATTTGTCAAAAAAACTCTTTACACCGTCCATGAAAGAATGTTCCTGAGGACTATGATGTTTTCCTCCTCCTGTCAGCGATGTATCCAACTTGCTAATCCAATCCTTTTGCTCCTTCGTTAAATTAACAGGTGTTTCAATTTGCACCCGACATAATAAATCACCCTTGGAACCACCACGAACCGGTTTTACACCCTTTCCACGTAATCTGAACATTTTTCCGGTCTGGGTCTCTACAGGTATTTTTAATTTGACCTTACCATCCAGTGTCGGTACTTCCAGTTCCCCTCCCAGACAAGCTGTAGGAAAGCTGATCGGAACCTCACAATACAAATCATTACCATCCCGAGTGAAAATAGCATGCTCTTTAACATGTACCTGAACATATAAATCTCCGGCAGGCCCCCCGCGTTCACCAGCTTCCCCTTCTCCTGCAAGTCGTATTCTGTCGCCAGTATCAACCCCTGGCGGGATTTTAACCGAAAGTGTTTTCGTATCCTGAACCCGCCCTTGACCATGACATTTTCTGCATGGGTCTTTGATTTGCTTACCTTGCCCTCGACAGGTGGGACAGGTTTGCTGCACTGAAAAAAATCCCTGTTGCATTCTGACCTGGCCTTGGCCATGACAGGTTGAACAAGTGACCGGGCTACTGCCTTTTTTAGCACCTGAGCCATTACACTCATCACAGGTAACCATTACCGGTACGCGAATTCTGGCTTCCGTCCCCGCGACAGCTTCTTCCAGGGTCAGTTCGAGATTGTAACGAAGGTCAGATCCGGCCTGGGCATAGCTGCCTCGACCACCACCACGACCTCCTCCACCAAAAATATCACCAAACACATCGCCAAAAATATCGCTGAAACTTTCTGCGCCGTGCGCACCACCCATTGAGGAATCAACTCCCGCATGACCAAATTGATCATAGGCTGCTCTTTTTTTAGGATCAGATAACACTTCATAGGCTTCCTTAACCTCCTTGAACTTGATTTCCGCAGTCACTGCGGCATCACCAGTGTTTCTGTCCGGGTGAAATTTCATTGCCAATCGCCGGTAACTTTTTTTAATTTCAGCTTCGCTGGCGTTTCTGTCTACTTTGAGCAGTTTGTAATAATCTTCTTTTGCCATAACGTAAAGAACCGCCAGCAAAAGCCGGCGGTTTTATAAAATGTTTCAGTAAATAGGATGGATCGAATCCACAATCAATCCTGGGGGATTATTTCTTATCGTCGTCCTTTACTTCCTCAAATTCAGCATCAACAACATCTTCAGAAGAATCTACAGTTTCAGATTGTCCTTCAGTGGTATTTGCTTCTCCCTCAGCGCCACCCTTATCTGCATAAACCCTTTCTGCAAGTTTAGATGACAACTCAGTTAGTGCCGTTGTTTTTGCTTCAATTTCAGCTTTGTCATCGCCTTTGATTGCTTCTTTAAGCTCTTCAACGGCTTTATCAATCCTGGTCTTTTCCTCAGCATCGACCTTGTCGCCAAGTTCTTCCACAGATTTCTCCGTGGCATGAATCATTCCTTCTGCAGTATTCCGTGCACTAACCAATTCAGCCAGCTTACGATCTTCGTCAGCATGAGCTTCTGCGTCTTTGATCATGCGTTCGACTTCTTCATCCGACAAACCACTGGAAGCCTTAATGACAATGGATTGCTCCTTGCCAGTGGCCTTGTCTTTGGCCGAAACGTTCAGTATACCATTTGCATCAATATCAAACGATACCTCAATTTGCGGTACACCACGAGGTGCCGGTGGAATATCAGTCAAATCGAAGCGCCCTAAGGATTTGTTCCCTGATGCAAGTTCACGCTCCCCTTGTAATACATGCACCGTTACTGCGGTTTGATTATCTTCTGCTGTTGAAAAGACCTGCGAGGCTTTTGTAGGAATCGTGGTATTCTTTTCAATCAGTTTGGTCATTACACCACCCATGGTTTCAATACCCAAGGACAAAGGCGTTACATCAAGCAATAATACGTCTTTTACATCACCGCCTAAAACACCCGCCTGGATTGCCGCACCTAAAGCTACTGCCTCGTCCGGGTTGACATCCTTCCTTGGCTCTTTGCCAAAAAAGTCTTTTACGAATTCCTGAACTTTCGGCATTCTGGTCTGACCACCGACCAAAATCACTTCTTTAATATCAGATGCAGATAACCCGGCATCTTTCAAAGCAGTCGCGCAAGGCTCTTTGGTCCGGTCAATGAGATCAGCCACTAAAGATTCAAGTTTGGCACGACTCAATTTGACATTCAAATGCTTAGGTCCTGTTGCATCTGCTGTCACATAAGGCAAATTGACATCGGTCTGTTCGGCAGATGATAGTTCAATTTTTGCTTTTTCTGCTGCTTCTTTTAAGCGCTGTAAAGCTAACGGGTCATTGTGCAAATCAATGCCATTTTCTTTCTTGAACTCATCAGCCAGATAATCGATGATTCTCAAGTCGAAATCTTCCCCACCCAAGAAAGTATCGCCATTAGTTGCCAATACCTCAAATTGATGTTCGCCTTCAATTTCAGCAATTTCGATGATGGAAATATCAAATGTACCACCACCTAAATCATACACAGCTACAGTCATATCTCCCCGTGGCTTATCCATACCGAAGGCCAATGCTGCAGCGGTCGGTTCGTTGATGATCCGTTTAACATCAAGACCGGCGATACGTCCGGCATCTTTGGTTGCTTGACGCTGGGAATCATTAAAGTATGCAGGTACCGTAATTACCGCTTCTTTTACTTCCTCACCCAAATAGGCTTCCGCATCCTTTTTAAGTTTCATCAGAACTCTTGAAGAAACTTCGGGCGGGGCCATTTTTTTACCATGGCATTCAACCCAGGCATCACCATTTTCGGCTTCAATGATTTTATAGGGCACCATTTTGATGTCTTTTTGAACTACGTCATCTTTAAATTTGCGACCAATCAGTCTTTTGATTGCAAACAAGGTGTTCTCAGGATTTGTCACTGCTTGGCGCTTGGCCGCCTGCCCTACTAATACTTCATCACCCTCAGTAAAAGCGATGATGGAAGGTGTGGTTCTTGCTCCTTCGCTATTTTCAATCACTCTAGCCTTGCCGTTTTCTAAAACTGCAACGCAAGAGTTAGTTGTTCCTAAATCTATTCCAATTATTTTAGCCATTGATTTCTCCCAGACTTTAAATTTTAAATTTTTTGTATATTCGTTATATGAGGCTGACTATTTTGTTTTCAAGCCTGCTCGTCAATTTTTGAACCACCTTCCGGTTTTTTATCACTACCTTTTGAAACTACAACCATGGCAGGACGTATGAGTCGGTCATTTAGTAAGTATCCCTTTTGAAATACATTTACCACGGTGTTTGGATCATGCTCATCCGAGGGTTGCATACTCATTGCCTGGTGATGCTCAGGATTAAAAGGCTGTCCCATTGGGTCTAATGCTTCAATATTGAATTTTTTCAGAACAGCTTGAAGTTGCTTCAGTGTTAACTCCATCCCTTCTCTAAGTTTTGTCACTTCGGGTGTATTCCCCGTTGCAGCTTGAATACCCAATTCAAGACTATCTACGACATTAACCAATTCTCTTGCAAATTTTTCCAATGCGTATTTATGGGCATTTTCGACGTCTTTTTGAGTCCTCCGTTTTAAATTTTCCATATCTGCCTGCACACGCACTGCTTTATCCCAATTTCCCTGGGATTTTTGTTGCGCTTGTTCAAGCTGCTGTTTTAATGATTCGATAGAATCCTGTCCCTCTATTTCCGATTCGGTAACTTGCTGTTCTTGTTGATTTATATGCTCAGCCTCTGTTTGAGACTCAGACATTTCCTGTTCTGTACTCATTTTATTTATCACTCCGGAATTAAAAAAATAAAACCACTTCGATTTTATACGATTAAATTATGGATTTATTATGGGGCCACAGTTTTAGGATTCAAGGCCGCACTTAATAATTTTGCGGTAACATCGACATATGGGATGATTTTTTCATAGGCCATTCGCGTTGGACCGATAACACCCAATACCCCAACAATTTGATCATTCACTGAATATGTGGATGTCACTAGACTGCAACAATCGAAAACATCATAACCCGACTCTTCGCCAATAAAAATTTGCACTCCATCCGCTTCCAGACATTTATCAAGCAAATGGATAATACTGCGTTTTTGTCCAAATGCTTCAAATAATTGCCGCAAAAGTGTCATATCGGCCAGTTCGGAGAAATCCATCAGATTGGTTTCCCCAGACAGTACGAAATCTTCTTTTACTTGATCATTTTCAAAAGCTAGATGTGCCATACTAACCGCATCCAGCATCGCCTGATTCATTTGTTTTTGTGTTTGTTGCATTTCTGCGACGATTGCCTGACGGACATCGCTCAAACTCTGCCCTGAATATATAGAATTCAAATAGTTAGCGGCTTCCTGTAATTTTGCTGTACTAAATTGTTTCGAAGTATGAATGATTTTATTATGGACTTCCTGTTCATTGGTCACAAAAATAGCCAATACTCTAGTATTTGATAAAGGTAAAAATTCAATATGACGTAATGAAACAAGTTCTCGCCGCGGCAGCGTTACAACACCAGCCATTTGCGTCACTTCAGAAAGTAAACGGGAAGCCTTATCAACTATTTTTGCCTCGTCTTCATCATTTTCCAGGCCATGTTGTAATACATCCATTTCTTCTTTATCTAGAGGCTTTACAGTTAATAATGAATCAACAAATAAGCGATAACCTTTTGCTGTCGGAACCCTGCCTGCCGAAGTATGTGGAGAATGAACCAACCCTAATTCTTCAAGGTCTGACATAACATTTCGAATAGTGGCCGGGCTAAGCTGCAACTGCGAATTTTTGGAAAGCGAGCGCGAACCCACTGGCTGGCCTTCACTGATATAGCGCTCAACAAGAGTTTTCAATAATTGCAAAGACCGTTCATTCAATTTTTGTTTGTTCGCCACAATTACCCCGACTTATTATTTTATTAGCACTTTAACATGGAGAGTGCTAAAGTAAAAATTAGCATCAAGGAGCTATTTGGTCAACCTAGAACTAAAAAATGTGGCAAAAACATCGCCGAACACTTGAGGAATCGTTGAAAGGTTACTTTGTCTCTAGTACTCCATCAAACCAAAATTGTCAAAGCACTAGTTTCCACAAACCATATCGAACTTATTGATAAAGAGTGACACTTCCTTTCTAAAAATTTCTTTGACAGGTAAAAATAAATCCCCTGGCTTTAGTCCATGGCTCTGTAGTGACTCAACCTCAGAAAAAACATCATGGATATCATAAATTTCCATTGCTTTAAAAATTGCTGTGGTATTCTTTTCGTTAATTAATTCCGAATTCTGTTTTTTTTTGATTTGAAACACTCCTTGATCAAGAAATAACAAACTAACTGGCTGATCAAATGCGGCAACAGTCAAAATAATGTCCAAAGTTTCCTGAACCCAAAACCCATCATGAGGCGATTGACTAAGAATGAATAAAAACTTTTTCATTTTTATCTTGTTTTTTGTTATCTGAAAATAATGAACCGATCGGCTTCCAGCATTGCTTCGACCAGTTGGCCTAAGCCTGAAATTCGAAAGCCTTCAGCCAAATCATTGTCGACCTTGTTATGCCTTTTGGCTTCGTTTTCAAACAGTAGCCCCCTTCTTTGTGCGGCAGAAATACAAATGACCAAATCAATCTGATGCTTTTTAGCTAGCTCACTCCATCGCCGGACCAAATCAATTTCATCGTCAGGCGGCGTCATAAAGTGAAAAGCTTGATAAATAGCCTCGTGGTAAAAAAAAACCCGATAAACCTGATGGCTTTTCTCAAGAATAGCAGTTAAAAATTGATAAGCACTTTCACCGCATCCTGACGAATATGGACTAGCATTTATCTGAATGGCAAATTTCATTTTAAAACCAGATATAAAAGCAAAACACAAAGGTAGATTACACTCATTACTCGCATTCTTTTTCCAACACACAGCCATAGAAAATAGATGTGCCATAATACCTAATCTTTAACCCTGGAACCAGAGGCTCGGTTTTACGTCAAAATTTCATGAAATATAAAACCATAAAAAGAAAAACCGCACTAATTACGGTTTTTTTCTTTGTCATTTCTTCCTTATTTGCAGAAGAAACAGAAAAAATCAGACTTCCTGATATTGGCGATTCCACGGGAACACTAATTTATCCAACTAAAGAAAAAAAACTGGGAAAGCTGGCTGATTCAGCTCAGCTTTTATCTGTTTTTAGGCCTTTATCTTATTGGGGC
>JALXCS010000295.1 GCA_026990815.1 Methylomonas sp.
GCTGCAACAGGTCTGTCATCAAAGCAACGATGTAGGGCTGGGAAATTGTCTGTCCATGACCAATGGGCAAAGGCCCATTCCGGAAAGCGGCTTGCTTCATTTCCTCGGGTACGAAAGCATCACGAGGCACCTCGAGCATTGCATCCATAACGCGTGGCTCCAAATTGTCGCGTCCAGTTAAATACCGAGTCAATGCAACCTCTTGCTCAATATCCTCAATCATTTTTTGTTGTTCATTCTGGTTCATGTTCCTTGCTCCCAAGATGACAAATAACTCTGTTGTTCAACAGTTAAGCTATCAATGAAAATACCCATTGCTTGTAGTTTATGACTAGCTACTTCTTCGTCAATTTCATTTGGTACATCATGCACAATTTTTTCCAGACTACGACCACATTTAGCCAGATAAACCGCGCACAATAACTGATTCGCAAAGCTCATATCCATGACAGATGAAGGGTGTCCCTCAGCTGCTGCCAGATTAACCAAACGCCCTTCAGCCAACAAACGTAATCGTCGGCCATCCTGCAATAAAAATTCTTCTACAGAAGGCCTTGGTTGATGGCTTTCTTCAGCCATATCCTTCAAGGCTTCAATGTTGATTTCAACATTAAAGTGTCCAGCATTTGCTAAAACGCATCGATCTTTCATGACTTCCAAATGACACCGATCTACCACAAGCTTATCACCTGTTGCGGTAATAACAAAATCAGCCAATTTGACGGCCTCCAAAAGTGGCATAATGCGATAGCCATCCATTGAGGCTTCCAGAGCACGTAATGGATTGACTTCGGTAACAACTACCTGAGCGCCATGCCCTTTGGCACGCATGGCGATACCTCGACCGCACCAACCATAACCGACGACACAGAAGGTTTTGCCAGCCAAAAGAATATTTGTTGCTCGAATGATTCCATCAAGTGCGCTTTGCCCAGTACCATAGCGGTTATCAAAAAGATGTTTGGTCATTGCATCGTTCACTGCAATCACCGGTATCTTTAACGCACCATCCCTTGCCATTGCACGTAGCCGAATCACACCTGTCGTTGTTTCTTCAGTACTGCCAAACATTTGTTCGACAAGCTTTGGATGTGATTTATGAATCTCACTGACAAGATCAGCGCCATCATCCATTGTGATTACTGGGTTGTGATTAATAGCTGCAATAATGTGTTGATAGTAGACTTCAGTAGACTCACCCCGAATAGCAAATACCGGAATATCATGATGCTTCACCAAAGCAGCAGCGACATCATCCTGAGTACTTAAAGGATTACTGGCACAAAGCATCAGATTTGCACCTGCGGTTTTTAAAGCGCAGGCCAAATTGGCTGTTTCTGTTGTGATATGCAAGCAGCAGCTAATACGAATGTCACGCAATGGTTGTTGCTGTTTGAATCGATTCATCAATTGCGATAACACTGGCATTTCCTGCAGGGCCCAGTCAATGCGTTCCTGTCCCTGCTCTGCCAGCGCCTGATCTCGAATATCAAAATTTCCACTATCTTTCATCGTTACCACCTCGATGTTGTGGGATGAGTCGATTATCCTACTCTGTGAAATTAATAGTGTAAATAAATTGTCGTATTCAAAAATTACTTCACTTCTGGTTTTTTGGTTAATCCATTTTTGCCTACCTAAAATGGTGTTGTTTTGAATAAAAGTGTGCATGTGAAATATGTTGTTACTTTCCCCCTAAAGGATTTACAAAGGGGAAGTAAAATGCATTGCCCAAGATTAACCTCCATATTGGTTTGTCTACTCTACTTTTTGATTCCTTACTCTTATTAAATTACCCCACATTCCCGCGCATGCAACCAATACCAACAAAATAAGTACAGTTTTAGGCCAGACAATAAATATTACCACTGGAGTAAGCAACCATCTAACTACGATTTGTACTGAAGGATAAACTGACATTAATGCCGAAACCGAAGGAGCAATTTGATAATACTGTTCCGTAATTACCCGGCCAAAGCTATTCGTCATAAGATTATTATCACGAAAACTTCTAACGTCGTCCAAATAAGGCTCTAAATAAGATGCTTTAGCTGATTTTACAAATGGACAAGTAGAGCCATTGTCGTCTTCACCTTTGAATTCATCAGCGCCAATATCAATCTTTGATGAGCGATTATCGCCATCATAATCAATATTTGGTGCGGCTGCTTTATTACCGCTATCCCCCTATGTCAGCATACCTGTCGCCTGTAAAATTTATTATTAGGAGACAGAAATGGCACTATTTAGCCAAGCATTTAAAGTACAATCTGTAGAAAAAGCATTATCCAAACATTCTGATCAAACAGTTAAAGATATTGCTGACCATTTAGGAGTGGGTTATTCAACCCTTCAAAAATGGATCCGATTAGCCAAGAAAAATAAGCTAGAGAAACCTGAAAAAATAATGTCAAAAGAAAAAAGCCCCCAAGACTGGAATAAAACACAACGGCTTGAAGCGCTAATGCACTGCCACGGCCTGAATGATGAGCAGGTTAGCAGCTATTGCCGAAAAAACGGAATTTATCCCCACCACTTGAAAGAATGGAAGACCGAATTCTTATCTGATCATCAAGCGGTTGAATCCTTATCCCGGCAGGAGCAAAAAAAGCTCAGACAAGAAAACAAGCGCTTACAGAAAGAGCTTAATCGTAAGGATAAAGCGTTATCAGAAACAGCGGCCCTGTTGGTGTTATCAAAAAAGTGCCAAGCGATCTGGGAGGAAAAGGCGGTCGATTAATCGCCTACCCGGATCGCAAAAAATATTGTGCCCTGATTGATGAAGCCATGCAAAATGGCGCAAGACAAAAGCTGGCTTGTGAGCTAGTTGGCATCGCTTCGCGTACCTATCAACGGTGGAACCAGGGTGGCGAGTTATCAGAAGACCAAAGGATTTACAATAATGCCCCGACGCATAACAAATTATCCGAAGCCGTCAGTCAGGAAATACTCAGGGTGATTAATCGGCCAGAATATAGCACCTTAACCCCGTATCAAATCGTGCCCACGTTATTGGATTTAGGCCAATACATTGCTTCAGAATCGACATTCTATCGCGTCATGAGAGCGCATCATCAGCTTCAACACCGGGGCAAAGGTACAGCCGTTCAACGCCAGAAACCTCAGCCGCTAAAAGCAACGGGGGCCAATGAACTCTTTTCATGGGATATTACGTATTTGTTAAGCCCCATCAAAGGGCAGTATTATTATTTGTATCTGGTGATGGATATCTACAGCAGGAAAATAGTCGGCTGGCAGGTTCATGATGGCGAATTAAGTGCTCATGCGGCTAATTTAATACAAGATATAGTCCACAGGGAAAAAATAGACAAAAACCAGCTGGTGATCCATTCGGACAATGGAAGCCCGATGAAGGGGGCGACGCTGAGAGCAAAAATGATTGATTTGGAAATCACGCTATCGTATAGCCGCCCCCGTGTCAGCAACGACAACCCTTATTCGGAGTCTTTATTTAAAACGGTCAAGTATCATTACACCTTTCCGGAAAAACCATTTACTTGCTTAACCGAAGCAAGGGCCTGGGTGGAAAAGTTTGTGCTGTGGTATAACGATGAACACCAACACAGTGCGATCAAGTTTGTGACACCCAATCAACGTCATCAGGGCTTGGATAAGGCCATACTGGAAAACCGAAAGAAGGTTATCGAACAAGCCAGAAAGAACCACCCTGAGCGATGGAATGGGCGTAAAACAAGGAATTTGACACCCATCAAAGTGGTTTATCTCAACCCTGGAAAGGATGAAAGCAAGTCAACAGAAAATAAACGACCGCTGAAAAAAGCGGCTTAATCTGAAGATAAAGCAGCAGGCGACATCAGCCGCCCATTACCGTTGACGGCCATCGGCTCCTCAGCCTGTACCGTAGAGGAATTATATCATTACCGTTGTAAAAATACCTTGGGGGTTTGGGGGGTGAAACCCCCATAAGCTTGCATAGCAAGTTAACTATGAAAAAGCGACAGGTCGGTTGACATTTAGCGAAGGTTAAGCTTTCAATGTGTG
>JALXCS010000296.1 GCA_026990815.1 Methylomonas sp.
TTTCAGGCCAACGTGATCGAAACACAAAGGTTTGGCATTGCTCCTCTGTTCCGTATAATGCCATGAAATTTGATAAACTCATGCCTTGTTGAAATTGAACTTTGTTTTTACTCATCGTCGGCCTCCTGGTTTCTCAAAGAGTTATGCTCATCTTTTCGACTTTAGAATTGGCTGATGGTTCTACGTAATCAGGTAAGATTTTGAGTTTCGATTAGGATAAAAACCCCAAGTTTGTAATTGGGAAGCGGTGTAAATTTGGGAAAATTGAATTAATCTCCGAACTGGAAAGCCCGAACCAGTTAGCCATAGTCGCAGCATATTGTTCAACTGAAATAGTTGGAATTATTCTGCCATCCTCAACGGCATCAGGACTGTTTTGTTGCAGTCTTGGCATTGCACCAAAGAAATCCCCTCCATTTACACTACCTCCCATCACTAAATTATGCCCCCCCCAGCCATGATCTGTGCCGTTATTATTGGGAGTCATTGAGCGGCCAAATTCCGAAGCAGTAAACGTTGTTACTTGGTTACTTAGTCCTTGTTCTTCTAGTGCTGCATAAAATGCATTTAATGATTTACTTAAGTGTTCAAGTTGTTGTGAGTGCTGGGTAGTCTGATTGTCATGGGTATCCCATCCTCCAAAGCCAACAAAATAAATTTGACGGGTGATGTTACTGTCCAGATTATTCCTTATGGCGATAAGTTTAGCAACCATTTCCAATTGCTTGGATAGTTGATTATTATTGGGAAAATTGGCAGCGAATGAAGGAACGTTTTTCAAGGCATTGCTGATTATTTCGGTTAACGAATCAGACCGTTGTTGAATATCTGCAAAATGAGATAGCAAAATATGATTATCTTCAGTTCCCAGTTCATAGATATCGCGGTATGCCTGTTCCATAGTATATTCTCCGGGATGCCAAGGGAAATACAAAGGTTCAACTCCATCAGCAGGAATTTCATACATACTATGCCTAATTCCGGCTTGCCATAGGTTTGCCTGCCAGGTAGTTAGATTTACAGCCGGGTTAGGTGCAAGACTGGGGTTTGGATACATAAAATCAGTCATTCTTCCCGCCCAGCCAAAAGGGTTGATGGTATCGGTGCTGGCTTTCATCCACAGATCTTGTTGGTCAGCATGAGAAAAAAGTTGTGGTGGAATTTTTTTAGTTTTAGCCTCGTATTGAGCTTTGGTAAGAGGTTCAGCAAGGGTACCTACATTCGCAATAACTGATAGTTTGTTTTGATTAAACAATTGCTGAATTTCCGGCATGCTTGGATGAAAGCCGTATGTATTGCCATCATCATAAGTTTGCGGAGAAATTGCTAATAGGTCGTTTCTATTGATTGCAATACCTTGTCTGATATTTGAATATTTAATATAAGCGCTGCTGTTTTTGGGAGCGATCATATTGAATGAATCATTGCCCCCAAATAAAAACACACAGACTAGTGCTTTATATTCATTATTAATTGACGCGGCACGGGCAACGGGAATACTGCCAAATACCTGAAGTAATGAGCTTGAGCCAAGAACGGTAGCAAGATTCCATTTTAAAAAATTTCTTCTATTGATTTTTTTGTTTTTCATGATACTAGTCCTTTATCTTTGAATCGCATATTCTGCGGATGTTGTAATAAGAATGATAAGGTCGCGAACCAACCTTTTGTCATCATTGATTTCGGAACGATTTGAATTGACATAATTAAGCAGAATGTTATGCATACTTTGAGACATATCTCCAGAAGTTAAAATAAGATCCAGACGGTTAATTAACTCGGCAGGATTATTCATCAAGCTTGTTTCAGCGTTTAAATTTAGTTTGGCTGGTACATATTCGTGAAAGCCATCATCAAAGATAAGTGTGATCAAGGCAGAATATAATTTTTGGATTCTAGATTCAGAAGATATCTGAAATTCAGGAGCGACCAGATTGGCTTGTTTTATTTTTCCCGCCGGACTAAAATCTGGACGGAAAAAATTAAAAACTGAAGGAGAGCGAAGTGGTGCTTGTGAAAATTCATTCTCAGGCCAATAGTAATGAAAAGCAACGTAATTAACAAAGCTGGGCATCCAGGGTGCTATTGGTTTTGCCCCCTTTGCTTTAAATGCACGCCAAATATGAGTAAGGCGTAATAGTGGCTCTCTTAATTTTCCAAAATGGTTGCTAGAAGAAGTGCGTGCTTCTTGATCCAGAAGAACTGCTTTAATAACTGCCTCCATATTTCCCCGAACACCTTGACCATCATCATTAAATATTTGTGCAACCCGTTTAACATAGGTCGGTGAAGGGTTGCTTGTTACCAGTCGCATGATTAACTGTTTGCTGATAAATGGCCCAACATTCGGGTGATTGAAAATAATATCTAGAACTTGATCAAGATCCTCCCTAGCAGATTGGTCGGCGGGAAAGTTAATGCCAAGAAATGTTTTTTCATTCGTATCATGATGATCGGCAAAAGTGACCATTGGCTGAATGAGAACTTGATGGTTATCCCACCAGGCCCAGGCACCACCGGTATAGTAATCGAGATTCCAGCTCCATCCGGTAAAAATTCTTGCCAGATTTTGAATATCAGTCTGGTTATAAGTTGGAATTGGTTTATTACTAGATTTTTTAGTTGAACCATCAATATTTAACTCGACAAGCCCAATACTGAATAACTGTAATAATTCCCGAGCATAGTTTTCGTCAGCTCGACGATTGATATCAGGGGCGGGTTTGTCATTCCCCAGCATACTTAAATAAACTCCCATTGCTGGGCTTAAAGTGACATCTTCAAGCAAATTACGAAAATTACCGAAACTGTTTTTGACTAAAATATCGTAATATTCTGCTAAGGTGTCGCGGTGGGCTTCCAGCGGGTCAGAGAAATCTGAAATGACCATGATTTCACTTAGAGCGAAGGCGACACGTTGTCTGAGTTGGTCTCTGGCAGATACTGAAATATCCCACCAGGCATCTAATCTGCCGTATTGCCCTGTTAGATCTCCTTTTGAATCGAAAACTGGAGTTTTTATACGTGGACGATGGTAAGTTGGAGATAAATTAAACTGTTCATTGAGCCAGTCTTCGTAGCTTCCTAATTCAACAAGATGAAGTATGTCGGCATAAGTTGGTCCAAAGGTGGTTTGAGCAAGGAATCGGGATGCATCTGTGCTGGTAAGGTTATTACCCGAACTGCTACCAGCAGGGCCGGGAGGCTTGTTAAAAAGTTGCTTGAAGATATTCAAATCGGCAAAGCTGATTGAGCCGTTGCCATCAAAATCAGCATCAGGATTATTGGTGCCGAAAGCTGCTTTGAATAAATTTAGATCGGCAAAGCTAACGATGCCATTATTATCAAGATCCGCATCACATGCATTTCCAAATCCGTCATTATTACTGTCATATTGATTTGCGTTTGCAATCTCAATACAGTTATCCTGTGCATCAGGGATACCATCTGCATCCGTATCAGAAGCGGCATAGGAAAAAAATGGAAAACACAGAATGAGCAATAAAAGTATAGCAAGAGTTTGGGGCTGGTTTATTTTTAGCATTATTAAAGATCCTTTAAAATTTTAATAGCATATTAAAAAAAGTTAATGTAATCCTATAAGTCAAAATCTGATTGTACGAAAGCAAAATTAAGTTCCTATTAATTCCGAACGTAGATGTTTTCATTCGCGAATTCAAGTTCAAAATTCCTGTAGAGTTACCCAATTGATTACGCAAAATTTAACAGGTCACTAATGCGAACTGAACCGCTTCTGTAAACGATAAAATAATAGCGGAAATCAAACCTTTCGAATTCAAGAATACTCCATTTATACCACTACACATTTTGCTAATAGCGTTGTTGAAAAACCTTACAATAGCTTATTATTTCAGCATTTTTTTCGCCTAGCCTAGAAATGGCCCCAATCGATTGGACAGTCCAATCGGCTTTTTAAGTGATCATGCTGCCTTGTTCATTAAGCCACTAATTGCCGTGGCAAATTTAAATAGACTTCATCTGGCGTAAGATCTC
>JALXCS010000297.1 GCA_026990815.1 Methylomonas sp.
TTTTGTTGCTGTGGATTTTGGGGCTTCAGCCTTTTCCTGAAGATATTTTTCAACACGAGAAGCTGGCTTAGGTTTCGGTTTTGCCGCAGCAGCTTTGGGAGCAGTACCTCTATTAGCAAGATATTTTGCAACACCTGTTGCTGGTTTAGTAACCACTTCAGGAGCAGCAGTCTCTGTTTCTTGCTCAGCCATTTGGCTTTGTTCTGCTTCTGCTTTACGTCTCAGATATTTTTCAACGCTGCTTAACGAGTCCTCAGCTGCAAGTTTTTCTGCTTCCGCCTCAGCCCTTTTTGCCAAATATCTTGCAACTCCGGTTAATCCATCATCAGATGCTGAACCACTTACATTTGTTGGTTTTAAACCGGTAATATCCAAAAGCCGATCAAGTAAATTATTTGCCATTGCTTATACCTTATTTTTTAATATTAATATTGAAAGTTAAAATATTTTTTTAACACTTTGATGGGCTTTGGCATTCTAAAAACTGCAAAAACATAACAAAGCCATCGAAAATCTTTCCCGCCATCTAACGAAGGTAACAATTGAACCGGACTATACCAGAAAACTGTAATGATTTAAAATCCACTATCAAGCATAGTATACAGTCAAAATAGGAATAATTTTGATACATGGCTAAGCTTAGGGTTTGAATAACCTAAGAAAAAAGGAACTTGACTCATAAAAACGGACTCATATTGCTATCGACGCCGATACAGGGGGAAACGTCATGAAGGGAAAGCAATATAAAAATGATTGGTATGACATAGATACAACAATATATAACAGATCAGTCCATATCTTCCGGTCTGTCAAAAATATGTTAAGCGTGAATATGAAACTTTACGCTGATGCAGGCCAGCTTGAGCAAGGAGATATTTTTCTGTTCAATCATTTTTCCCGTTTTGAAACCTTTATTCCCCAATTCCTGATTTACGAAAAAACCGGAGCTTATTGCTGTGCCATTGCATCAGGTGAATTTTTTAAAGAAGATTCCCTGTTAAGCAAATATCTACAAAACGTTGGCGTTTTTCCTCATGATCATCCACGTTTATTTCCCATCTTAGCTGCCCAGATTCTTCGTGGCAGGAAGGTCATTATTTTTCCGGAAGGCGGCATGGTCAAGGACCGACAGGTTTTGGATGACAAAGGCGAATACAGTATTTTCTCGCGTGTTACCGGGTTAAGACGGAAACATCACACAGGAGCAGCGGTACTCGCCCAAGGTATTGAAGCTTTCAAAACATCAATCCGTAATGCCTATTGTAAAAAAAACACCAAATTATTAACAACTTGGAAAGACCAGCTCAATCTTGACAATCTCGATCAACTATTAACCGCAGCGCTTAAGCCGACTCTGATTATCCCAGCAAACATCACTTTTTATCCCATTCGTGCTTCAGAAAACTTTCTGCAGAAAGGTATCCAACTGTTCAATGAAAATTTAAGCTTGAGACAAACAGAGGAATTACTAGTTGAAGGCAACATCATGTTTAAAGATACGGATATGGATATCCGAATGGGTAAACCGGTAGATCCTTATCATGTCTGGCACTGGTGGAATCATTATATACTTGATGCCCTTTCTTCAGAGAATCTTTCATTAGATGACATTTTTAATCTGCATATTCATCCCGAAAATTTCAAACAAAGAATTATGGGGTTGTATTTCAAAAAAAATGCTGCCGATACCCGTGATCAATATATGAAAGAAATTTATGCCAATGTTACCCTTAATTTAAGTCATCTGGCATCTTCTCTGATCATGATGTGTATTGGGCAGAAAATGTTTGAAATTGAAAAACATCGTTTTTATACCACCCTGTATATAGCTGTTAAATCTTTACAAAAAAATCAACGGGTCAACCTTCATCGCAGCCTTTTAAATCCTGATGAGTATGAAGGGCTAATTTTTGGTGGCAGTGACCGATTTGAGCACTTTATCTGTGTCGCCAAAACCAATGAATTAATACAAGAATCAGACGATTGCTACCAATTCTTACCTAAATTACTGGAAGACAGTGATTTCGATGCCATAAGAATGGAAAATCTGATTGCAGTTTACAACAATGAAGCCAAACCCGTTAATGAAGTCACTCTTACTTTAAAAGAAGCGCTGGACAAATACCAACATATTACTGAGAGAGAATTGTCCGAGCTATTTTTTGATGATGAACTTTGCTCTTTGGCTTGGGAGAGAAAAATTTATGACGATTCTCGCTATGCTGAAATTAATCAGCAAGAAACCGCCAAATCCAGTGCTGAACCTTTTTTACTGAAACCTGAAACTGAAAATGGTATTGGCATTTTATTAGTACACGGTCTGCTCGCTCGGCCAGCTGAATTACGAAGTTATGGAGAGTTTCTTTGCAAACAAGGCTATGTGGTTATCGGTCCCAGATTAAAAGGTCATGGCACATCACCTTATGCCTTGCGTGACCAGTCATGGGAAGATTGGTATGGTGCTGTAACACGTTGTTACGAAATTCTAAGGCGCCAGTGCCAACAAATCGTTTTAATTGGCTTTTCTTCGGGAGGTGCTTTAACCCTGAAACTTGCCGCCGAACAACACTCAGAAATTCAAGCTGTCGTGGCTGTTTCTGTCCCCGTGAAATTCGTCAACAAAAGCTTTATGTTAGTGCCTCTGGTTCATGGAACTAACAAAATAGTGAGATGGGTTTCATCTTTGGAAGGAGTTAAACCCTTTATTGAAAACAACCCTGAACATCCGGATATCAATTATAAAAATACTCCAATCCGAAGCCTTTTTGAATTAAGACGATTAATTAACATCCTGGATGACATACTGCCTCAAGTCAAAATACCTGCGCTCATTATTTATGCTGATCAGGATCCGGTGGTTTCTGTTGATAGCGCAGCATCCATAATAAAGAAATTGGGCAGCCAACTTAAACATCTGAAAATCATTAATGCCAATCATCATGGTATTCTAAAAGATAACAGCGGCGATACCTGGGCTCTTATCGACCAGTTTATAAAACAAATTCCCACGCAAACATTCAGGCATGAAGCTTTGTCTTCATTCAAAAATGACAATTTGATTGAATTGCAGGATTATCAAACGACACAGGGGTAGAACCATGAAAAAAGTAGTTATTGCAGGTTATTGTCGATCACCCTTAACACCGGCGAATAAAGGATCGCTCATTACTGTCAGAGCCGATGACCTAGCAGCACAAGTCGTCAAAGGTTTAGTAGACAAGACCGGCGTAACGCTAGAAGATATTGAAGATTTGATACTGGGATGTGCATTTCCTGAAGGCGAACAAGGGCTAAATCTGGCTCGATTATTGGTTCATTTGGCCAAGCTTCCCATTACAATTGCCGGAACAACCATTAACCGGTTTTGTGGTTCGTCCATGCAGTCCATCCATAATGCCGCAGGCGCCATTCAAATGGGTGCCGGTGAAGTTTTTATTTGTGCCGGTGTTGAATCCATGACCCGAGTTCCGATGGGCGGTTTTAACATGATGCCAAACCCGGAACTCTATCAATCCTATCCCCAGGCTTATATCAGCATGGGCGATACTGCCGAAAATTTAGCAGAAAAATATCAAATTGACAGGCCAATACAAGAACAATTTGCCGTTAAAAGCCATCAAAAAGCCGCCCAGGCGCAACAGCAAGGGCATTTTACCGATGAAATTGTCGCAATTAAAAACCCCAAGGGTGGAGCGGTTTCCCAAGATGAGTGCATCAGACCAGATTGTAGCATCGAGGGGTTGGCAGAATTAAAACCCGCATTTAAAGCTGATGGCAGTGTCACCGCTGGCACTTCGTCGCCTTTAACCGATGGTACAGCAGCCGTTTTGGTTTGTAGCGAGGATTATGCAGACCAACATGGCTTGGGTAAGTTAGCACGAATCAAATCCATAGCTGTTTCCGCTTGCGAGCCTGAAATTATGGGCATTGGCCCTGTACAAGCCAGTCAGAAAGCATTACAGAGAGCCGGTTTGAAACTGGATGATATGGATATTGTCGAACTCAATGAAGCATTTTCAGCTCAATCCCTGGCTGTGCTGAAAGAACTTCCTATTCCTGAAGAAAAACTGAACCTGGACGGTGGCGCCATTGCACTTGGCCATCCGTTAGGCGCAACGGGTGCCAGAATTACAGGCAAAGCAGCCAGCTTGCTGAAAAGGGAACAAAAACAATTTGCCCTGGCAACTCAATGTATCGGTGGAGGTCAAGGCATCGCAACGATTCTGGAGGCTGTGTCATGAGCATTAACAAAGTCGCTGTTATTGGCGCCGGCGTTATGGGAGCTGGTATCGCCGCGCACATCAGCAATACCGGTACACCGGTTTTTTTACTGGATATCGTCCCCGAAAATGCCAGCAACCGGAATGTCATTGCTGAAACTGCAGTCAAACAATTACTGAAATCGTCACCCCCGGCTTTTATGGACAAGAGAAATGCCCGGCTCATTACTACGGGTAATATTGAAGACAACCTGGACTGGCTGGCTGATGTGAACTGGGTTATCGAAGCGATTATTGAAAATCCAAAGATAAAACAATCGCTATACCAAAAACTTGTTGATATTTGCGGCCCAAACACCATTATTTCTTCAAATACTTCGACTTTACCGCTGAAGTTATTGACTAACGGAATGCCAGACAGCTTTCAACAGCAATTTCTGATTACACATTTTTTTAACCCGCCACGATATATGCGTTTGCTGGAACTTGTTGCAGGTCCGGCAACGCGAGCTGAGTTTGTGGATACCATCAATGAATTTGCAGATATCAAGCTCGGCAAAGGCTGTGTCCATTGCAAAGACACACCGGGGTTCATCGCCAATCGTATTGGAATTTTCTGGATTCAGTGCGGCATGTTGGAAGCGTTCAACCTCGGTCTCACCGTTGAAGAGGCTGACGCTGTCATCAGCGCCCCTTTTGGCATCCCCAAAACGGGTATTTTCGGTTTACTGGATCTGGTCGGTCTGGATTTGATACCGCACATCATGAAAAGCATGGAACAAGCCTTGCCGCCTGAAGATGCTTTTCATCAAATCAACAATATCCCCAACTTGGTTAAAAAAATGATTGCCGATGGCTACACTGGCCGAAAAGGGAAAGGTGGGTTTTATCGTTTAAACAAACAACAAAGACAACGCATCAAGGAATCGATTGATCTTAAAACCGGTGACTATCATCCCAGCGTCAAAGTCAAACTGGACAGTGTCAAGGCAGCCCAAAAACAAGGCCTTCAAGCCCTATTTGAATACAATGACAAAACCGGTCAATTTGCCTGGCATGTCATGGCTAAAACGATTCTATATGCTGCCAGCCTGATTCCCGAAATTGCAGATGATCCAGTTGCAATCGACCAGGCAATACGCCTGGGATTTAATTGGCAGAATGGCCCATTTGAACTGCTTGATCAAATCGGAAAAGACTGGTTTGTCGAAAAAACCAGGAAAGATGGTTTTAAGATCCCTGCATTTCTTGAACAACTAGAAAATATTTACACTATCAGTGAAGGTAAAAAACTCTATCTTGATCTGTCTGGTAACTACCAACCAGTACCTCAAAAACCTGGAGTGATCACACTTTCCGAGATTAAGCTTAAATCATCCCCTGTTTTAAATAATGCTTCAGCCAGTTTATGGGATGCAGGTGATAATATTGCCTGTCTTGAATTTCACAGCAAAATGAATACGCTGGACATGGATAGCATGGCGCTGATCCAGCAAAGCGTCGAAAAAGTAAAACAGGATTTTTCAGCATTAATAATCCACAATGAGGCCGACAATTTTTCTGCCGGAGCTAATCTGGGATTATTAATGATGGCCTTGCGGGAACAAAATTGGGAGGCGGTCAGCAATTTAATCCGACAGGGTCAACAAACTTATCAGTCATTAAAATACGCCCCCTTCCCTGTTATTGCCGCTCCCTCGGGGTTAGCATTGGGTGGCGGATGCGAAATATTACTGCATTGTGATGCCATTCAGGCCCATGCCGAACTCTATACCGGCCTGGTCGAAGTCGGTGTTGGTTTGATACCCGGCTGGGGTGGCTGTAAGGAATACCTGCGCCGGCAAATGCAGAATCCCAAACGCTTTGGCGGTCCGATTCCGCCCATCACCAAGGCTTTTGAAACCATCGGCATGGCCCGTGTTTCACAATCTGCGTTTGAAGCCAGGCAGCTATTATATTTGAATAAGGATGATGGCATTACCATGAACAAGGACCGGCTATTAACCGATGCCAAAGCAAAAGCGCTCTCAATCACTGAACACTATTCACCTCCAGAGCCTTTTGAATACCAATTGCCAGGAAAAACAGCCAGGATACTGCTGACCATGGCTACCAAGGCCATGCATGCCATTGGTAAAATCAGTGATTATGATTTGGTCGTGTCGGAACAACTGGCTTTTGTCCTTAGTGGCGGAGACTGTGACATCACCACGCCATTAACTGAACAAGACATACTTGAGCTGGAGCTAAAAGCCTTTTTGCATTTGGTCAAGCAGCCCGGTACTGTTGCCCGGCTGGAACACATGCTAAAAACAGGAAAGCCTCTAAGAAATTAAAATAAGGAGAACCCATGATCTGGTTTACTATTCTCATCATTGTCGGGATGATACTTGCCTACCGCCAAATTCCATTACAGCAATCCACATGGACGTTTGCTGCACTGTTTGTTCTATATCTCCTTTTGGGCCATTTCTCTGGCACTTTTTTCCTGTTTTGGCTGGTTTTTTTAGCGGGCTTTGCAGTGTTGAATATTCCCCGGATTCGCCAACAGTTAGTGACTCAACATGTTTTCAGCTTGATGCAACAAGCATTACCCAAAATGTCACAAACCGAAAGAGAAGCGCTCGAAGCGGGCAACACCTGGTGGGATGCAGAATTATTCTCGGGTAGACCAGATTGGCAGATCCTTAATGAATTGCCACCCGCCAGACTCAGCAAAGAAGAACAAGAGTTTATTGATGGCCCTGTTGAAAAATTATGCAGCATGCTGGATGACTGGGATATTACCCATAACCGTCAGGATCTACCACCAGAAGTTTGGGATTTCATCAAAAAAAACCGTTTTTGCGGCATGATTATTCCCAAGCAATATGGCGGTCTGGATTTCTCCGATTATGCCCACTCGCAAATTGTCATGAAAATTGCCAGCCGCAGCAGCACTGCTGCAGTCACTGTCATGGTGCCTAATTCTCTCGGGCCAGCGAAATTACTACTGTCTTACGGCACAGAAGACCAAAAAAATCACTATTTGCCACGTCTTGCAACGGGTGAGGAAATTCCCTGTTTTGCACTTACAGGGCCACAAGCGGGTAGTGACGCCAGCGCCATGCCGGATACAGGAATTGTCTGTTACGATAAATTTGAAGGCAAGGAAAAAGTCCTGGGAATTCGCCTGAATTGGGAAAAACGCTACATTACACTTGGCCCCGTCGCAACAGTCATTGGCCTGGCATTTAAATTATACGATCCCGATCACTTGATTGGTGAACAGGAAGACATTGGTATCACTGTTGCCCTGATTCCTGCGAAAACGCCTGGCGTCTCAATTGGTAAACGGCATTTTCCTTTGGATTCCGCTTTCCAAAATGGCCCTAATTGGGGCAAAGATGTCTTTATACCAATGGATTGGATTATTGGTGGTGTAGATCAAGTCGGCAATGGCTGGAAAATGTTAATGCAATCTCTAGCAACTGGCAGAGCTATTTCATTACCTGCTCTAAGCGCTGGCGCCAGCAAATTAACCAGCCGCAATACCGGCGCTTATGCCCGAATCCGCAAGCAATTTAATTTACCGATTGGCGAATTTGAAGGCATTGAAGAACCTTTGGCCAGAATTGCAGGTGAAACCTACATTATTGATGCCGGACGTACGGTGACTGCTGCCGCTTTGGATCAAGGAGAGAAACCTTCAGTTATTTCTGCCATACTAAAATATGAACTCACCGAAAGAATGCGTCGTGTCGTTAATGATGGCATGGATATTCAGGGAGGCTCAGGAATCTGTCTTGGGCCGCATAATTATCTGGGCAGAATGTATCAGGTTATCCCCGTCAGTATTACCGTAGAAGGTGCAAATATTCTGACACGCACCATGATGATTTTTGGCCAGGGTGCAGTTCGCTGCCATCCCTTTATTCAAAAAGAAATGGACGCCTTGCAAAATAGCGATACCCAACAGGGATTACAGCAATTTGATGAAGTGCTTTTTCAACATATCGGCCATGTTTTGCGAAATCTGACGGCCAGCTTGTGGTACGGGTTTACCAATGCCAGTTTCGTTATGACTCCCGGTAATCAAGCAACCGCAAAATATTACCGAAAAATCGCCCGCTTCAGTGCCAATTTCGCCTTGCTTGCCGACTTTGCCTTATTGACCATGGGTGGAGCATTAAAACGTAAAGAAAGAATTTCCGGACTTTTTTCTGATGTTCTAAGCAATCTATATTTGTGTTCGACAGTTCTCAAGCATTATCAGGATCAGGGCAATCCTGTTGATGATCAGCAATTGCTGGATTGGGCCTGTCAGCAGACCTTGTTTACAGCGCAACAATCATTACTGATGCTTTTCACAAAATTGCCTCTGAAACCGTTGACCTGGTGTTTAAAAATCATGATGTTTCCACTCGGTAAACCCTGCTCTCCACCCAGCGATTCATTATTGCATCAAACGGCATCTGTCTTGATTTCTGATTCGGTCACACGTCATCGCTTGACCGATGGAATTTATATTAATGAAAACCCTGATGATGCAACCGGCAGAATCGAAACTGCTTTCAAGGCGGTGCTTGCTGCCGCCCCTGTTGAACAAAAATTGCGCCAGGCGCAAAAACAAAAACTATTGGATAAAAACAGTAAAACGCTTGTTGAAGATGCTGTCAGCAAAAAAATTATCACCAAAAAAGAGCCCGAACTGCTCAGAAAAGCTGAACAGGCCAGAAATGCAGCTATCAGTGTCGATGCGTTTGAACCAGAAGAATTACTAAGAAAATCCTGATTTGTTCAGAACTTCCAAAACAATAATATCGAGGAGCCTATTTTGAAAATCCAGACAACTTTTATTTCAATATTGTTATTTTTATTTAGTGCAAATCTATTAAGTGCAGACCTGACCCGTGAACAGGTCATCGAAATGCTTAAAACCGCTACCAAAGATAATCCAGCCAATCTACGAAAAAAAGATTTGAGAGGCGTTGATTTATCCGGTCTTGATTTACGGAATGCCAACCTTTGGGGGGCTGACCTCAGAAAAGCCAATTTAAGCCGCTGTAATCTCGAAGGAGTCAATCTGGATCTAACCGTCATGACCGGCACTAATCTCAAACAGGCCAATTTAAAAAATGTCAGTATTTTCGGGGTTTACCTAAAAGGCGCTGATTTATCCGAAACCGATTTAAGAGGCAGCCGGGTAATTGCCACACTCGACAAAGCGAATCTGAGTAATGCCATCATTACCAATGTTGATTGGGGTGCAGATATGAAAAATCAGCCGATGGGATTAATGCGCGTGACCATGAACAACGCAAATTTAACGGGTGCTGATTTATCAGGAAGTAGTTTCAGCCGGGGTTTAATGCGTTTTGCCAAGTTGAACAATGCCAATTTGCGTAATGCGGATCTGTATCGCGTTGATTTAAGGGGGGCTGATTTATCTGGAGCTGACCTGACCGGCGCGGATTTGCGGGAGGCAAAACTGGAAGGCGCCAATCTTAATGGTGCAAAACTGACAGGTGCAAAATTACCTGACAGTTAAAATAACATCAATTACTTAGACTTGCATACACATATATCGGCAGTGTAACTCAAAAAACCTTTTAATTTTAATGGTTTTTGTGTGTAACCGGTATAATACACTGCTCGATTAATTAAGCCTCATTCAATTACAAAATAATAATTTAAAAACCAATGACAAAATTGTTGTCTGTCAGAACCGCTACTTTTTTCTTGATCATTTTAGTCATCAGTGGTTTTACTGCATTTAATACCAAGGTATCCATTTTAAGTACAGATAATGATGTACTGGCAATACATCCTGTTTTTACCAAAGCCGAAATTGAACAGATTGAAAGCTTGCCTCATGTTTCCTTTATAAAAGATGTTAAACCCATTCTCGATTCGCGCTGCATCGCCTGCCATTCCTGCTACGATTCGCCTTGCCAGCTCAAGCTGAGTTCATACGAAGGCATACAAAGAGGTGCATCGCAAATTCCAGTTTATGATCATGCCCGTCTGAAAGCACAATCACCCACCCGTTTGTTTATTGATGAAACAACGATCCAGGGTTGGCGGGACAAGCGTTTTTATTCGGTCATCAACGAGCAGAATGACTCTTCTGATGAAAATCTTAATCAGTCCTTAATTGCAAGATTCTTAAAATTAAAGAGCTCAACCCCCCTTCCCACACAAGGTAAATTACCTGATGGTTTTGATCTTGAGCTGCAAAGAACCCTGGAATGCCCTACTCCGGATGAATTTGTTGGTTTTAAGAAGGATCACCCGCTTTGGGGTATGCCTTATGGAATGCCAGGTTTATCTGAACGAGAAGAAAATGTACTGTTAAAATGGTTGCAGGAAGGGGCGAAAGTTGAACCGAGAGCGCCATTGTCGTCATTAGCACAACACGAGATAAAAAAATGGGAAGCCTTTTTTAACAACCCAACACCAAAATCAAAATTAAGCAGTCGCTATATCTATGAACACCTGTTTATCGGCCATTTGCATTTTAAAGGCCATCCTGATACTGAATTTTATAAACTGGTTCGTTCCAAAACCCCCACTGGGCAAGCAATTGAAGAAATAAAAACAGTTCGCCCTTTTGATGATCCTGGCGTTGAGAGTTTTTACTATCGTTTAAGACCCAACGTATCCACAATTGTCGATAAAAACCACTTTGTTTATGAACTGAGCGATACACGAATGCAACGATATCATAAATTATTTCTGGAGCCTGATTACCAAATAACTGAATTACCCGATTATCAACCTGAATTAACCGCAAATCCGTTTAATACTTTCAAGGAACTTCCTGCAGGTTCCCGTTACCAGTTTTTGCTGGATGAAGCTCGCTATTTTTTTGATGGTTTTATCAAAGGGCCAGTTTGCCGGGGTCAAGGTGCGCTAAATGTCATTCGGGATCAATTCTGGGTGGCTTTTCTGAAACCGGAACAGGGGTTTATGCAAAAAACCACGCATTTTCTGGAAGAAAATAATAATTTATTAAGCATGCCAGCGTCAGCAGGGGAAAACATTGGCTTTACCGAATGGAGACAGTTCGGAAAACTGGAACAAAAATATTTAACAAAAAAAGAACAATTTCTTAAACAGACCTTGTTAAATCATCATCTTTTGGATTTTGACCTGCTCTGGGATGGCGACAAAAATAATGATAACGCCTTGTTAACGGTCTTCAGGCACTATGATAGCGCCACAGTCATAAAAGGTCTTGCCGGAAAACCCCCATTGACCGCGTGGGTTGTCGATTACCCAATCTTTGAACGTATTCATTATTTACTGGTCGCTGGATTTAATGTTTTCGGTAGCGCAGGCCACCAGATTACCACTCGCTTATATATGGATTTTTTGCGCATGGAGGCTGAGAATAATTTTCTGCGTTTTATACCTTCCGGACAACGTGAAAATTTGCGGGAAACCTGGTATCAGGGAATCGAGACAAAACTCTTTAATAATTTTGAAATGCCTCTTTACAGCATCAATACTGAAACCGCTATCAATTATCCGGAAAACAATTTTGTCGAAATCTTTTTTTCAGGCCTTTTTCATAAGCTGGGCGTCAAATCCGGGCCCGAAGATAATATTAACCGCTGTTGGCAAAATGATTGTATTACCGCTCTTCGTCTGCAACAACAAATTGCTCGCAATATTCGAAGACTTTCTGATTTACATGGGAAACAAATCAGCGCATTACCAGAACTTTCCTTTTTACGCATTAGATTTAATGACCCAGAAAAGGATCAAGTTTATACACTTATCCGCAATAAACGCTTATCCAATGTTTCATTTATTTTTGCTGAAGATTTTAGACGTCAGCCGGAAAAAGACACCCTGACTGTTTTATCAGGTTCTACTGGCAGTTATCCGAATGTCTTTTTCAATGTATCCTCCAATGAAATAGAAACCTTTGTCACTCAATTAAAACAGACACAATCAGAATCGCAAAAAGTCAACTTGTACAAGCAATTTGGAATCCGCCGAACTAACCCAAAAATTTGGGAATTTGCTGACTGGTTTAATCAAAAGCATATATCCTCAAATCCACTGGAAAAAGGGATATTTGACTTGAATCGGTATGAAAATTTGTGAAAGAATTAGATTTGCTCTCAATAAAAATCGCTTTGATGAATAAGATCGATCATCCATAGCAGCCAAATAATATATACAAATGAAAAAAATATCCATGGCCAATGCAGGATAAGTCACTACCCCCTCCTGGATTATTTGATCATCCAGACGATGTGTGAGCTCACGAAATCAGACAACCATCGAATAATGCTTACATTCAGTTTGCATTCTAAAATTGCACTAGCTGGTTAGCAAAAGTGATGCGGTCAACACTTTTAGCTTATGATAGACTATAAAGCTCATAGATAAATAACGCAGCTTTATATTGACTATATTTTCAATGAAAAAAACAAATATCGTTTATCTTTTTTTAGTTGCTATTTTTTTTCTAAACGCTTGTGACAAAACTCAATCAGAAACACAAACCGAAAAAACACCCTCAAAAATAACGATTACGCAAAACTCAAATGTTACTAATTTAATTCCCCCACTTTTTGACGAAACATCTATTACTAGAGAATATTTAAATAAATATCAAGGTCTCAAATGGAAAAATACACTTGGTGATTGGATCGACCTGGATGGTGTTCCTCAAGGGAAAACTGCATGGGCAACAGTAGATGTCAGTCGTAATACGAAAGAACCAATTACATTAGACGTTACAAATCTAATTAAAAAACAGCAAGGGGAAAAAAATCAATTGTTAGTGTTAAGATCCACTGTTCCAGTAAAAATTTTCTCACGGGAAGGCAAACACACTCCAATTTTAAAAATTATTTTTAATGATAATACCAAGCCAATAG
>JALXCS010000298.1 GCA_026990815.1 Methylomonas sp.
CACCAGCAAAAGAATGAATCGGCTAGGGATAAATGTTTTTTTTTCATGGATTAGACGGTATTGGTTGTTATCGGGAAATCGGTAATTTCCCTTATTTTTTTTGCCACTGAATTTAGTTTTTTCTGATCACTTTGAAAATGCAGCCCTAATTTGATCAGGTCTGGAATTTGACGTGGATTCGTGATGATATTCAAGACCAGTTTATTATTGTTAATCTGGCCTTTTTCATCCAAACTTTTTGTTATCGCTGCTGGTAAATTCATGCTTGCAGTATCGGCAATTACCCGAATAACCAGATAAGGGATGCTTTTTTGTTCTGCTATTTTTGCTATTGCTGCGCTTTCCATATCCAAAGCAATTGCTCCGGTGGATTGGTGGATCGCTTTTTTGTCTCGGGACCAAGAAACTATAGTGTTGTTCGTACAGAATGGACCTGAATGGATTGGTTGCAGATAGGCAAGCAAGGACATAGTTTGTTGTTGCCACTCTGAATGAACAGGAAAATACTGTCGATTTTCTGAAATCAGCAGTTCAGGTAAGCACAAATCACCTGCTAAGAGACCGTCAGCAAGCCCGGCAGCACAGCCCCAACTGATTAATTTGCTGCAACCTTTATCCAGAAGGTTTTGTGCGGCGTTTGAGGCGTTTTCAGGTCCTGCACCAGAATGGGTAGCGATAATATTTTCAGCGAGGAAGCTACATTTTCCAAGAGGGATTTTTTTTTTGGTCAGAGCGCTGAGTTCTTCTGGTAAGGCAACGATTATTCCGGTAATCACGTTTTATTTAACTCATTTCGGTATCGAGCCAGTGCCCACAACGGAAAGAACAGATTATAGCCATGATAAATCAGATAGAAAACTTTTGGGAAACCAGGTGCCGTAAACCAATCATTTTTCCATGAGCCATCCTGTTGTTGATGGCGTAACAAATATTGTATTCCAGCTTTTACTTCAGCGCTGTTTGTTTCTCCAGCAGCTATTAACGCAAGAACAGCCCAGGCAGTTTGAAATGCGGTGCTGGTATGAAATTGGCCGCGAGTTTTTGGGGCATGATAGCTTTCATTGCCTTCCCCCCATCCGCCATCTTCATGTTGAACGCTTTTTAACCATTGAACTGCTTTTGTGTACATAGGGTCATTTTTTGGCAAATCAGTTTGTTCTAGTCCCATCAATACTGACCAGGTGCCATAGACATAGTTGGTTCCCCAACGACCAAACCAGGAGCCATCATCTTCCTGTTCATTACGTAGGTATGCTATAGAACGTTCGATTGCGATTCGATTGGCCGGTAGAGTATCCAAAGTTCTACACATCAGCATGAGGCAACGAGCTGAAACGTCAGCAGTCGGTGGGTCTAGAAGTGCGCCATGATCTGCAAAAGGGATTTCATTCAGGTAATAGCAGGTATTTTCGGCATCAAAAGCACCATGTCCGCCATTTTCAGATTGCATGCCGACCACCCAGTTAGTAGCTCTTTGGATGGATTCCTCAAGGTTGGGGTAATCAGAATCGGCCATAGCAAAAGCAACGACCGCGGTATCATCAACATCAGGATAGTGGGGGTTTTCAAATTCAAATGCCCAGCCACCACCAGCAAGATTAGGTTTTTGAATACGCCAGTCTCCGGGTTGGTCAGATAATTGTTTGCTTTTAAACCAGTCATAGGCACGCGATAAGGCCTGCTTGTTTTTGTTGTTGTCGGCTTCCTGCAGGGCTAGTGCCGCTAGAGAAGTGTCCCAAATAGGAGATAAGCAGGGCTGGCAATAAGCATCTTGATTACGTATAACTAGCATCTTATCAATTGCTATTCTCGCAGTTTTTACTTTGGGGTCATGTTTTGGATAGCCAAGCAACAGTAAGGCTTCGTAGGCATTTACCATAGCGGGGAAAATAGCGCCCAAACCATCTTCACCATTTAAACGTTCTATAAACCAGTCTTCAGCTAATTTTATAGCTTTGTTCCGGGTTTTTTGCGAAATAAGTGGCTCGGTTATTCGGCCAAATTTATCAAGTCCCAGGAAAAGTTTATTAAGCCAGCCTCTTTTGGGGAAATAATGTTTTTCCTTGTCGGGATGCGTAACAAATAACTCTAAAATATTAACATTTTGTGGGTTTTTAGCTTTCGCCTTTAATGTGCAAAGAATAAAAAGCGGTACCATGACGACTCTGGACCAATAAGAGACTTTATCTAGGTGGAACGGAAACCATTTCGGCAATAGCATGATTTCAACCGGAATATAAGGTACTGCGCGCCAGGGAACCTGCTCAAATGTAGCTAAGGCAATCCGGGTAAAAACATTTGCTTTAGCGGCACCCCCTTGTTTTAAGATATATTCCCTTAATTTAGCCATATGTGGTTGATCTGGCTTATCGTCGGCCAACTTCAAAGCATAATAAACTTTTACGCTGCAACTGATATCGCCAGCTCCGCCAGTAAATAGCGGATAGCTGCCGTCTTCGGTTTGGCGATCCCTCAGGTAAACGGCCATTTTGTCTTGCAGGTTTTTATCAATCTCACCGATGTAATGCATCATCATGATATATTCGGCGGTAATTGTGCAGTCTGCTTCCAGTTCGAACCACCAGTATCCATCATCATGTTGCAAATCCAGGAGTCTTTTTTGGCTGCTGTTGATTGCATTTTCCAGGTTTGATGGGGTAATCGTTTCAGGCGATTGCTGAATGTCGCCATAATTCATTTCATTAAAAGATTCTTTGAACATAATGCTTCCTTAATGGCTACAGTTTGCTTGGGAGAGGAGTATATTGCCAGCCAGGCGTTACAACGCCGCGGCTCATGAAATTAAAAAGCATGGTCAGCAAAGTATTATTTTTAACGCAAATTCGAGTGGCTATAATTGTTGCTTTGACACTATTTTTGGTTATTTTGACTTGTTGCGAGTCTGTATAGCCAAGATTATTTTTTATTTTCTTTAAGGTCAAAACAGCCATGCCTAGCGCCCAAAAACAAAAATTTCTGATTCCGGTTTCGTGAACGGGAATTAATAATGTATATTTCAGCGCATCTTGCAAGTGGTTATGTGCAATATTAATGAGGTGTTCCAGTCCTTGCTGAAATTCTGGCGTGGTTTTTTTATATTGAATATTGGTTAGATCAAAACCGGTTTCATTAAAGATTTCCTGGGGTAACCAACAAACGCCTCTTTCGGCATCGTCCCAGATGTCTTTCAGGATATTAGTCATTTGCAGGCCTTGCCCGAATGAAACCGATAGTTTAAGCAATTGCTTTCGGTGTTGGGCAATTTCCGGTGAATAATGGCAAAACAACTTAGCTAACATTTCGCCAACACAGCCGGCAACAAAGTAGCAATAGTCATTCATTTCAGACATTGTAGCCAGTCCGGCGTGTAAGTCATGAGCCTGAAAAATTGGCATGCCTTTGGCCATGATTTCCACGCAGTTCGCTAGTGCCTCAATTTGCGGAGGGGCAAAGCTGTGTGTAATGGCAATAACGCGGGGGATCAGGTGAACTAGGCTGTGTTCAGCAGGGATTGTTTGCTCGGATAAAAGTGGCGCTAGTCGTTCAGCGAAATTTTCTGCATTGCTGCCGGTTTTAACGATGTCAATAAATTCTGAGCAAAAGGTTTTTTTTTGTTTTGGTGTTAACGAAATCTCATCTTCGACGGTATCAACAATGCGGCATAGCAAATAGGCATTAGCGACAGGTGCATATAAACCTTTTGGTAGTTGCGGAATGGTTAATGCAAAAGTTCTGGAAACTCCTTCAAGCAGTGTGGCTTGCAACTCATTATCTGGCAATGCAAGCAATCGATTTTTGTCAAATTTGGGATCTGGAGCTCCGTTCATATTTGTTTGCAGGCGACTAATTAGGGTTTGTTTTAAAGGGAATAATTATAAACAGTTTGTTGGCTGTTTTCAAAAAATGTTGTTTTTATGCAAAGTTGTAAAAGCATTATTCGTTAATGTCATGGAGAAAATTAAAATTCAATAAAAACCCAATGGTTAGAA
>JALXCS010000299.1 GCA_026990815.1 Methylomonas sp.
TTGCTTTTCTGTCAGCAGCAGTTTTGCTCGTTTGGTTTTTCGCGCCATGAGCTACCTCCACTTTTTTTGAGAAAGGATAGCTGAAATGGTAAATATTGTAAATGTTTTAATGAAACTTTATACTAGTATAACTCGCCATTAAATGTTGTATAGACACTTCAAATACTTTCTTATGTATACCATAAACGAAAATATACTCTTTTTACACCCATTTTTCTCATACCAAAATTAATTCTCCATCAACTTTTTTCCGGCTTGGAATCCCATTTCTATCTATATCGCCAGAAATTGTGGCTAACAAATCTTTGGTGAAAGTTTTATCACCAAAATGACTTGAATGCTTTGGAATGTCCATCACTGGGCAAACCAATTCTTTTGGTATTTGACAATTTCAAAACGGAATCAAATGGGTTTTTATAATTGGTAAGATGAACGCAATGACGGTAAAGCGATTTCGAGCGACTATCTTCTGCACTCAGCGAACGGCTGGAAACTTCTCCCCCGATAAAAAGAATTTGGCTCACATTCCATGGACAATTTTTGATGGATGTTTTTTTCATCTACATCAGTAAACGCTTGCCGGATAACATAAATACCTGTTGAATGTCCAAGTAAATGAACATTAATTTCATATCCAGCAACCTGCCTGGATGAAAACAAGAATATCACCAGTCGGCTTGTTAGTAAATTTCTTAACCCCACTCTAGGCTTCTTTCAAGACCTTGGCAACCCATTTTCCACGTGGAATTGCTTGAGAGGGGGGTTGGGATACCTTCTATCAGAAACTTCTAAAAACAATGTTTGCCCGGGTTCGTTGCCAAACTTTCGACCTAACCTCCTTCAAGGTATTTCTAACACATACCAGAAAATCCGACATAATAATTCCCCATTTCTTTTTACAGCGTATGTTTTTTAACTTTTTAAACCCCAGATTACAAGAAATCAACTAAATATGATTACAAAAAACATAATCTGTTAAATTTATAGCTTTTCTTTTATGATAATTGTTACTTATTTCTTATCAGGAGCAATTAAATTATGAATAAGTTTTTGAAAATTACCCTTTTTTGCTTTTTTTGTTTTTTGCAGGGCATTGCCCAAGCTGAAAAACATATCACCCCTGCAGGAAAAATGCTGGTTTGCGCTTTACAGGAAAACCGGGCTGCTTTTGCAACTGACTATTATGGCAACGTAGTTTTTTGCGCCCAGGATACCTGCCGAATTATTATGGAGCGGCCAGAAAATGCAGTTCCTGAACAAATCGCCTGCATGATCAACAATAATGTCGCCTATGTTGTTTACAGCAACCATAAACTGTACCGTTGCATGTCTGACACTTATAAGCTTCTAAAAAACAATAAAAACGGCTGCACCGTTCAAGTAATGGAATAAACTTTCAATTGGTTTGAAAACATACCTTTAATTTCAATTTAAGGTTGTTAATAGTTTAAGCATGTTATGATCAGCGCACTGCTTTATTAATTGGCACAAAATATCAAGGTATCTTTCATTAATTTACTCAGGCACGTGAAATCATTCCGTCATGATACACAATCTTGTCACCTTCATTAAAGCAGAACTTGGAAATAATTTCCTTAATCAAATTGAAACGCTCTTTGAGGAATCAATAGACAATACAAAAAAAGCATTAGACCAAGCGATATTACTGCTTGTTGATGCATTTTCTAAGACCTTGGCTTCTGAGAACAACCAACTATTTAAAGCGCAGGATTATCCGGAGGGTGATCTCATTGATAATTTTACAGCTCTAATAAATGAAGGTGACCATGTAACGCTAATCAATAAAGGTACAGGCCTGCTTACCTCGTCGCTCGGCAAAAACAATTTGGCAAATCTCTCACGAACCATAGCCAACTCAAACGATATAAAATACCAATCCGCATCAACACTCATCGCTTTGATCACGCCCTTGATCATAGGTATAATTCAACATCACAATCATAACGCGTTAGGAACAAATAACCTGTTAAATGTTCCGCAAGAACAGAATAGTAACCATGTACAACAACCAACCAATTTAAAAATGGATAAATCTGAAGATATTGAAAAGCAAGAACCATTTAAGAATGAAACAAGCAAGAGGTCCAGATATGGCAAATTAATGTGGATTCCACTATTTGCAATAATCGGGGTATCTGCCTACTTATTTTTACCCACTTTATTGCCTCAAGATAGCCAACTGGATGTTGCTACAATCGTTGATAAATTCGCTGACGAATCATCTTCTTCTGATTATATTAATATTGGAAATGATTTAAGTAATATCATTAACGAGATAACCGACAACCTGATTCTTATTTCTGATGCAGAATCGGCAGCATCCGCTTTGCCTAAATTTAAACAAGCATCTACAGAACTTGACTCCTTAATTAAGCGTTTTAATCAACTATCTGATTCGGCTAAATCGACTACAGCCAATATTGCTGAAAACAAAATCACTGCATTACAGCCTGTTATTGACCGCGTCTCAAAAATCCCTGCTGCAAACCGGGTAGTGATGCCGATTCTTAACGACATCATCCAGAAATTGACTGTATTTTCTGTATAGTTTGATCAATGCTGTTTTTCCAATCAAATAAATTTGGAAATAGTCCTAGTGGATTTCAGCTCGGAGATGCTCTCTTAAAATTGGACTTGTGTTTTAAGAGAGTATCTACGGACTAAATCGCTCTTTCTTCAATGCTGACACACTTTTTTCTGCTTTCACCACATATTCACGAAAATCAATATCCGGGAAAATATCGTCTAAAATCTCCAAAGCAACCAGAGTACGTTCATTAATTTCGTTCTTTCTGATGCTTTCATGCAAATAATTAAACCGGGCGAGATGATCAACCACTCTTTTCTTTGCATATTCTGTCGTAGTTCCTGATTTGATGATAAACGCCCAATCTGAGGCTTGAGCCAAAAGTAAAGAACGAGCCGCCTGATTTAGTGCCCGTTCCAAAATTGAATGTTGGGGAACGAATTGAGAAAAATCCTCGGCAAGTTTTTCCATGTCAGCTCCTGCGTGATGCAACAGAGGATAAATCCAGTCATTGGTTTCATTGATCCAATAGCTAGAATAACCTTCATCTCCCCACGTGGAAGCGGATGGAATAGCGACTTGATGATGTTCGAATTGCCGCAAATAATCACTACAGCTTACTGTTTTAACAGTGCTTCCAGGTTCATCAAAAAACCGCAGGACATATTCAAGCCAGATAGGTCCTTCAAACCACCAATGGCCAAAAAGTTCTGCATCATAGGGTGATATAATAATAGGCTGCCTGTCCATGAATTCAGATAACCGTGAAATTTGCTGTTGCCGCTTGTCGATAAAATCCCTGGCATGAATTTGTGCTTTTTCGACCGCTTTAACGGGCTGATAAATTTGCTTGGGTTGTTTTCCTGTTACCCGGTGGTATTTAATTCCAGTATTAGTTCTGGTTTCTCCGTCCAAAATATATGGTGCAATGTAATCAAGATCCAGATCAAAACCAATATCACTATAGTATTCCCGGTAATCAAAATCGCCAGGATAGCCTTCCTGAGAACTCCAGACCTGTCTGGATGATTCAGGATCGCGAGCAAAAACGGTAATACCATTGCCACAGTCCAAAGGGGCATAAACGCCATTAACAGGTGACTGGCTGGCATGCAAAACGCCATGCGTATCAGAAAAAAAATATTTGATTCCAGCCTGTTCAAGATTTTTTTCAAGTCCAGGGTAATAGCCGCATTCAGGTAACCAAAAACCAGATGGGGCAAAACCAAAATATTTTTTAAATACCTCAACACCAAGATGAATCTGATTTCGGATCGATGCTTGGTTTACATTCAACAACGGCAAAAAACCATGAGTCGCAGCACATGTGATTAGCTCAAGATTCCCACTTGAATAATGTTTTTTGAAAGCTGAAAGCAAATCCCTTTGATATTGATCCTGATAAATTTTCTGGGTATCTAGAAATAACCCCAGATACCAACTGGCTAATGAATGAAGTTGTTTATCTTTGCGCGTCCTGTTAATTTCTTTTTCTGCAAGTTCAATTTGTTTTTTTAGATAACAAACGTAGCGTTCTTGAAGCAGCTCATCACACAGCATTGAAATCAAGGTAGGTGAGAGTGACAGCGTCAATCGAAAATTCACTTGATCCTTTTCCAGGCGATCAAAGGTTTTAATCAACGGGATATAACATTCGGTTATTGCTTCAAACAACCAGCTTTCTTCGAAAAAATGGTCGTATTCAGGATGCCTCACAAATGGCAGGTGTGCATGGAGAATAATGCCAATAAATCCTTGTGTTTTCATTTCAGAAAAGTCAAATACTTTTACCAGATTACCCAATCCCTTGACCCGATGCATTCTTGTCAAATTCGAAATCAGGCAATTTTACCGTTTCATGATTAAAAAGTTGAGCCATGCCCTCTCTTTCTTTCACTTTTTTTTCCGCATCAACAGGACTATTTGGATTAAAACAAGCTTCCGTATTGCTGTGAGTTCGATGTTTTTTTTGACCATCAATATTTTCAATTAACACCTCCCGCCTATTGCTTTTTTTTGTATCCAAACCAGATCGTGGCGTATGAACCAAATTAGAATAGACGCAGCCTAAAAACCCTTTTTGAGCCTGCGGCTTGCCAATAGCCCCAGAATACAACGTATTTTCATAGGGAACTTGTAATTTTTTTCGATGCGAATAGGAACTGATGGCGTAATCCAACCATTGCTTTTTTCCCATGAATTGCTTCGAGATATCAGATTGCCAATAGATACGTAATATCAGTGAATCATGATCCATTATTGTTTGCCCGCCTGCTTTTTCAATATTCCAATAGGCATATAAATGAAATGGATCGACAGGCAACAGAACCAGTTCCGGAATCTCGGGAGCAACTTCCGGTGAATATTTATGACTTATTTCAGTACTGACTTCAAGAAGCTCTTGTTGTGACACCTTGAGATTAGAACTAAATTTCGACTGCCAATACTGCATGGCTGAATATTATTATTCTCTATGTAATTTAGGAACATCCACGAAATAACTTTAACAACTAACTTATCTTTTTATCTACTTTCCACGTTACACAAACAGTTACATAGCTTGCTATGCGCCTGTTTGTGTGCCTCGAATGCAAATAAAATTCTGCGCCAGTTGTTAAAGTTCATTCACGTTCCTTAGGCAAATGCCAATTGAATCAAAGTAAAATTAATTTATTTGAGAGTAACTGCTATAAACTATTTTTGCAAGACACCATCACTATTCTGGAGTAAAATGGATGGATTTTGGGTAACACATCTTAATATTCAAACTTCAAACCAAAAACAAAATATCCATTTTTTGGTCATGCCACTTTGAGGGCTCTTTGTATTTTCTAAAAATCCAGATTTTTGCTAGGTATCGCTAATGTCTCTTGATGTTTATTTATCAGTTTTCACCCTGATGTTAATTTCTCTTGGGATTAACATTCTTTCTCTAAAAACACGCATTCCTTACACAGTACTTCTCGTCATTGGTGGTTCCTTTCTAGTCCCTTTATCTGATATTGAGGCATTTTCCTTTGTTACCAGTTTTGAACTAACTCCAGAATTATTATTTTTTGTGTTTCTACCGATTCTTATTTTTGAATCTGCCTACAACATGAATATCCGCAATATTAAGGAAAACAAATTTGCTATTTCAAATTTGGCCATTGTGGGACTATTGATTTCGGTTTTTTTCATAGGCTATGCCGGACAATGGGCGCTGCAACAAATTGGTTTTGAAGTTCCTTTATTGGTGACCTTACTATTTGGTGCGGTCATTTCTGCGACTGACCCGGTTGCCGTCCTTTCATTATTTAAAGAATATGGGGCACCCCGCCGTTTAACTCTCATCTTTGAGGGCGAAAGCCTTTTCAATGATGGTACAGCATTCGCCATGTTTCTGGTGTTTCTGGATATTATGGCACATGGATTTCATGACTCAGAAACTATTCTGCAAGGAATTATTTCATTTTCCATAATGATTGTCGGTGGCATTTTATTTGGACTGCTCATGGGGTTGGTTTTTTCCAAACTCATCGAATGGGTGAAAGGCCACGAACATCTGGAAATCACATTGACCTTACTGGTCGCCCATTTTACCTTTCTTTTGGCAGAACTCATTTCAGATAAAGTGATTATTCATGGTCATCACCTTCATTTGTCCTCGATTATCGCAACCCTGGTTTCTTCCCTGGTGATGGGAAATTTCGGCCGATTCAAGATGTCAGCCGGGGTTGAAGAATACATGGAGAAATTCTGGAGCTATTTTGCCTTTCTTGCCAACTCCCTGGTTTTTCTATTAATGGGCCTATTATTTACCCGACTTTCTATCTCACTACATTTCACAATATGGCCGATTCTAATCATGGTGCTGATTGTAGCGCTTGCCAGGGCTATTTCAATTTACTTATCAATTGGGTTAGCTAATCAAATAAAATCAGAGGAAAGCATACCCCAAAATTGGCAACATTTACTGGCTTGGGGCAGCCTACGTGGCTCACTAGCGGTGATTATGGCCATGTTGATTCCAGACAATTTAACCCTGCCTGGCTGGCACTACGAATTTTCAATTAAAGAATTTATTATTGCCATAACTATTGGAAGTATTTATTTCACCTTATTGATTAAAGCAACCACTATCGGAAAAATCATCCATTGGTTAAAAATTGACGATCTTTTACCCCATGAAAGAATGGGTTATTACAAAAGCAAAGCGCTGATTTATCAAACATTAATCGATAGAGTCAAAGAGCTGTTTGATCACCATGAAATTAATGATTTTCAATATCAAACATTGCATTCAGAATACCAAAACCTCTATCAACTGGTTTGTAATCAGTGTCAAAAACAATGTCAAAAAGAAACGCAGGACCCTACCCATATTATTGAAAATATGCTGAAGATTTATACAATTGGAATACAAAAAGGTGAACTAAAAGAACTGTTCAGGCGCGATGAAATAACTGAAAGTATTTATAAAAAAAATCTGGATATTTTAGAAACCCAGTTAGAACATATTGAACAGGACCATACCGAGTTGCATTCCCTTAATACCTATTTAGACACTTGGCTAGCTCGAATCAATCATCTTTCGAGAAAAATTCTATCCAGCAATGGTGATGACTCACAAGAACATTACCTTTATTATCGAACTCAATTCAAATTGATTAATAAAGTTCTGGATGAACTTTCTGAAATGGAAAAATCGCCTCTTATAGAATTTTTTGATGATCCCAAGGCTCTGGAAAACGTCACCCAAATTTATTTGCAATTAAAAGAAATGAATATTCAGGAAATGAAGAAGGAACTAGAATCTCACAAAGAACTACTGGATGAAATGAATGAACAATCAGCAAAAGCATTACTGCGTATTACCCAAGCTGATACTATCAAGGAACTTCATGAACTTGAAATCATTTCCAACAAATTATTCGTACTACTCAGTAACGAAATAAATGACCCAAGATTATTCGATAACGGAATGGATATTCAAGCTTCTGCAAAGCATTGAAGCAACAACGCAGCAGAAATATCAACACATTGATTCTCTGCGGCAATAATTTCCAGTTTGCTGGTTGTTAAAGGTGAACAACGCTGATTATTAAAACTGCCGTTTACGCCATTAATGAGATACCAGCCTTGATTGGTCGAACACATCCCTTTTATTCTTTCAGCACTAAGTGCTGTCAAAAAATTCATTAGGCGTGAGTAGTCAAATTGTGTTTGTTCTGGAAAAACATATCCAAAACTTTGAAAACCATCTCCTTTATTTTCAAGCGAACTATTTTTGTTTCCAGCAGGTGTGTAATTACTGTGCTCATGAGCAGCAGGGAATGAGGCTTGTCTTGTTGAATTTCTTGAAAAATCAAGCCAACAAATATCTAACTGACCCTGAGTTGTTTGTGCGACCAAAGCTTTTGCAGGCTTAAATTTTTGTCCCTGCTTATCAAAGCAAGCTATCGCTTCTTTGGTCGCCAGATCTGTTTTATTAGCGACCAAAACATCAGCAAGCGCTATTTGATCAACAAAATTCTCATGATTTCTGTACCGCTCGTCTTGTAAATTACTTGGATCGACCAGACAAATCACCGCCTTTAAATCCAGTACTTCCTGGTAATATTTATTTTCCAGCATTTCTAATACTTTTTTGGGATGACCCAGGCCGGTGGGTTCAATCAACAAACGGTCAGGTCTGACTTCTTTTAACAAACGATTAATGCCAATCTTGAATGGCAGACCTACCGCACAACATAAACAGCCACCGGAAATTTCTTTAACAGTGGCGCCGTACGACTGATAAATTGCACCATCGATGCCAACCTTACCAAATTCATTCACCAAAACCGCCCAATTTTCATTTTTTGGTTTTTGTTTAAGTAAATTGAGGATAGCTGTGGTTTTACCAACACCGAGAAACCCCATAATTAAATTAGTTGGGATTTGCAGTATTTTTTTTGGCATTGGTGTATTGGCTATTCAAGGAAAAAATCAAGCTTATAAAGCCCTGGAGATCTCTAAAACCGCTACCTTTTATTTTTCCTGATGAATTGAAGCCGGATAACCAACATTGGTGGTTGCCTTGATCAAAGCATCCGCATTGGTCTTTTTGGGATCAAAAACAATTTCCGCCGTTTTGCTGTCAAAATCAACATTAACTTTTTGCACACCATTTACCGCCTGCAAGGCTTTTTTGATGGTTATTTTACACATGGCACAAGTCATATTTTGCATATCCAGCGTTACTTTCTTGGCCAATTCTTGTTGTTGATTATCCGCTTGCAACTGAACTGCATTAGCAGCCGATAAAACCAAACAAAATAAAATAAATAATAATGAATTAATTTTCATTTTCGATTACTCCATAAAATAAGGTGCGTACCAGGGAAAGGCCAATAATAATAAAATTAATATCGAACCAATCCAAAAAATCAACCGCTGTTTTTGTTTGGTTTCCGACACAGAGCAGGCTTCTCCTTCTTTGCAATTTTCTGGCACCAGATAAAGTTTACGATAGCCCAAACCAATAAATATCAACGTTAATACGATAAAAAATGGCCGAATACTTTCCATCGAAGTCAGAGTGCTCATCCATGCGCCTCCTATTCCCAATGATAACAGCAGCAAAGGACCAACACAGCACACAGAAGCCCCGACAGCAGCAAGGATCGCACCTACCCCAAGCCAAGATGTGTTTTTTTCTGGTATTTCTTGTTCAGTCGCCATTTCCAATACTCCTTCAAGTCATTTATTTGCATTTCTGATAATAGTCAGTAAATGAAGTTTTAAAAAAAATTTTATTAGTCTGATACGAATCCTAAACCCTGTTCTCTAGACCAGAGTCAAGTAAACAATAATTTCTGCTTTCAACAATGCCGAGACATGACACCGTCTCTATTCCTGTGTACCTTGATATTTAAAAGAGGGGATTCAGGTGATTTTATTCGATTCATGAGAAAGCAAATCGATTAAGGAGCAATGATCTGTAGATTCATCGGACTCACAGGAATTTATCAGATCACTGAGCACACTTTTCAAATGCGTTAAATCTTTTATCTGATTATCAATTTGGATGAGTTTTTCAGAAGCCAACTCCTGCACATCCTTACAATGACCACTATCAAGAGCCAACAGTTCCAAAATTTCCTTTAAGGTAAACCCCGTTTGTTGTGCCCGTTTAATAAAGCGAATCCGGGCAATGGCTGCTTGTGGATATTGTCGATATCCCATAGCTGGTTTTCTGGGTTCTTCAAGTAAACCTCTTCGCTGATAATAGCGAATAGTTTCGATAGTTACTCCTGCTTGTTTTGCCAATTTTCCAATCGTAAACGACATGGTTTAATCCAAAATCAACCCTGTATCTTTGCCATCCATGCTCAAACGATTATTTTCCTGCCAATATTGTTCAATACCCTCAACACCTTTTTTTTCGGACCATTTTTCCAATGTTGGCCGCTCTCCTTTATAGTCATAGAATGGCACACCAAATCCACATGATGTTTGCACCAAATTAATCTTGACATCAAATATTTGTCGTGAACCTGGTGATTCTGGAAAATACTTTGAATATTCAGACCATCTGTTGTCTTTACGGTAAATCAACTCGCTCTCACCATAAACCCTTAAAATCAAAGGTTGTTCATCAAACGAACAAAACATGACAGTCATACGGTTCGACTCAAGAATATGCGCGGCAGTTTCATTGCCGCTTCCTGTATAGTTTAACCAAACAAGACGATTCTCAGAGACAATTTTCAGTGAATCCATTCCTTTTGGTGAAACATTCACATAACCTTCTTTTCCAGCCGTTGCAACAAAAAAAATATGTTGTTTATCGATAAAATTCTGGTGCTGTTCATTTAACTGGAGGAATTGTTTGGCCATAATCAGTCTCAAGTAGATAATTAATGGGAAAAATTGTTTTTTGAATCCTGGACACGAAGTTTTGTCTGGATTAAATCCTTATGAGGCACATACAATAAATCAGCAATTTTTCTTACCAGATACTCTTCATTCATATCCAAAACACCATCCACATATGCAACTTTCCATAACGATTCAATTAATTGTTTTTTTTGGTCCAGGGTATATTGTTTATTGATCAAGGATGTAAATTGAAAATAATCTGTTGCCTCATCACGTTCTTGGCTAGCCAAATCTATTAAGGTATTTGCCTGCTCAGGAGTTAATGAAAACTGATCAATCAGCAATGACAATACGGCTTGCTGCTCGTTGCTGTCAATCCTATCATCCATCGTCATCATCTCTAATAACAAAGCGGCACAAGCAACCCGAAGACTGTCTGTGGAAAGCTGATTCGGCGAAGAAAGTTTCATATGTTCATTAAAAAACATTTTAATTTTATCAATCATAATGATTTATTTTGCCAATAAGGAATTATATTTCACGCTAGTTAAACTAATATTTTACTGCTTTTCTACATATAGAGCATCGATGATAGGACAGTCATCGATAGAATAACCGCCTCCCTTGCATTCACAAATAACCTCATTCAATGCTTTTTTAAGCCTTAATAAATCATCAATTTTTTTTTGAACCTCTATGGTTTGCTGCATTGCCATTGTTTTAACTTCCCCACAATAATGACCCGATTCATCAATAAATTTAAGTAGTTCTTTAATTTGTCCAATATTAAAGCCTAGTTCTCGACTTCGGCGAATAAATTTAAGCCGTTTGGCATCTGACAAACTGTATATTCTATGCCCGCCTTCAGTTCTAGGGGGTTTGGGCATGATTCCGGTTTTTTCGTAATAGTGAATGGTTTCAACTTTACAGTTAGTGTGTTTTGCTAGCTGTCCTATAAAGAATTCAGTTTGTTTCATGAGAAAAAGGGGTTGAACCTATAGTAACTACAGGTTTTATAATAGCATATTGATTGTCGTATATATCTAATATAACAATGAAACAGCGAAAAAAATCTTGGATTAGCTGGATTACTTTGTTCGTAACCAGTAGCACCTTATTGTGCTGTACACTTCCGATACTGCTTGTTTCGCTTGGTTTTGGAGCGGTTGTTGCCAGTCTTTTCTACAATATACCTGGATTGATGTTTTTAACCGAGCATAAATTTTGGACGTTAAGTATTTCGGCCATAATGCTTATTATTCTGGGATGGACTATCTGGAAACCAAATCAAAACTGTCCAACTGATCCAATATTAGCTAGTTATTGTCAAAAAACTAATAAGTGGAACCGATGGCTGTTTAGCCTGAGCGTTGTTTTGTGGCTGTTAGGTTTTTTTTTCAGCACTTTAATATTACCCCTTCGAGAATTACTAAACCTCTGAAAAATCAAGTCCAATGAAAAGATTATATCTATGTATCGCGTTATTGCTTTCGCTACAACCTCAATCAGCATGGTCAAGAACAGTCGAAATTGATGTGTATGGCATGACTTGTTCCTTTTGTGTTGATGGCTTGCAGCGAAAATTCAAACAAATGAAATCCGTGTCAAAGGTGCAAGTCAGTTTGAAATTAAAAAAAGTTCGCCTTGTCACAAAGAAAAATCAACCGAACTTAACAACCCTCAAACAAGCTGTTATCGATGCGGGATTTACGCCAACAAAAATCTCAATCTTATCGGATGAAAAAGACTAATTTTCTGGTAGCAACTATTGGTATTGGGATTATTACTTTCAATAATTGCTATGCAATGGGGATACGCTCATTTGTCGCATTACCACTGGATAAGGGTGGCACAGTTATCAGACTGTTGTTTGAACATACGCTAAAAGAAAATTCCAACCAGTTAACCTCCAATGTAGCCTATGGCGTCAGCAATAATCAAACTGTATTTCTTAGCGACAGCTATGGTTTTTCCGGTACAAATAATCAGCGTTTTGGCGATGTTTCAATGTTATACCGACATATAATTTGGCAAGACGATTATCATTCAGGTACAAATCGTTTAGGACTACTTGGAGGAATTATCGTTCCGACTGCTAGCAAACACGAAATGGCCATTCAAACCGGTTTTGTTTTTACTCTTTTTAGCAATCGATATGAAATTGATATCGATGGATTATATCAAGCAGGAATTAATAATCGTCCAGATAGTGGCCGTTTTGATATATCATGGCAATACCGGCTATTACCAAATGAATATCCGGATTGGGGAATGCTATCAGAGTTATATGCTGTGATTGAGTTAAATGTGCGCTGGAATGAGGGAAACAATTTAACCCATCAACTTACAACTGGTTTGCAATGGGTACAGAAATCCTGGGTAGTAGAAGGTGGAATTGCTAGGGATATTAACAATAAAAGTGATTGGCACTTTATACTGAGCACTAGATTTCACTTTTGACAAATAAACATACCAAGCTCTGAAATTGAGTTATAAACAGGCCCCCATACTCCGGCTGGTTTTGGACGAGTTATACGGTATATTTATCGGTATCAACTTTTTGCAAGATGACATCGCCTTTTTCGGCTAGGACAATCAATTACTCGAA
>JALXCS010000300.1 GCA_026990815.1 Methylomonas sp.
ATGGGGTAGCATTGTGCAGGGCAATCGGGTATAAATTTATGGGCTACAAAATCAGTAAGTTAGGTTTTTCATAATTTCAATAAAAAGCCTTTTTCTTATGAGCTTGAAAAGAGAAAAACACAACCCATTGATTTTACATGCATCATTAAATGTCAAGATATTTTAAACCCGATTGCCCTGTAGCATTGTGCTGTATGACTTGACACGTCACTTCACTTCACATCACTTCACTTCACATCACTTCACATCACTTCACATCACTTCACTAATGACCACCAATTTGGCTTGATCATAAACACATTCTTGCGGCATACCACCAAAATACCGGAATGCCGCATCATCATGCTGTCTGATCAGCATTTCCGTATCAATGGGCTTGTCCGACACGGAAACATGCATCAAACGGGAATAGGTCAGCACAAATACCATGAAATAAACCGTTGCTTCCACACCATTAATCAGAACACCGCGCATTTTGCCGCCATCCACCTGGCACTGCTCCCCGGGAACCATATCGAGTATGGGCTCAAAATCAAAATAACGCTTTTGCTTGAGCGTTATCGTCTGTTTCAAATCCTGAATATAACGCCGGACCGAACGATCAGAGACTGTCAGGTCACAGGTTTTAAGCTTGAGTTTCCGTTGGATCTTGACCGCCGATAAGCCCGGATAGCTTTGCAGCAAATGGATGATGTATTCGCGGTAGTCATCCAATTTCTTCACCCGCTTCGTTCCCGCTTGCAAGGCGGCAATGTCTGATTCGTCGAGCTTCAGGTATTTTCTGACCGTATTTCTGGATAGCCCCAATTGCTCGGCTATTTTTCGTTCCGATAAGCCATGACCTTGATTGTATAACACTTTGATTTGATGAATCACACTCCACTCCTTCATGACACTCCCTAATGAAAATCAGGAAGTTTGTCAGATTATTTTCAGTAAAAAAAGTCTGAAAAAGTGGCTCAATTTTATTGGCCATTGACACTTATAGAGAATATTATTTTGAATCAGCGCCCTGTAGGAGCTGCTTTAGCAGCGAATAATTAATTTTTCAGAGTTGGGGTTTTCATAGAGAACTGGTTCTTAAGTGAAGCGGCTATTCTTTGCTTTTTTCGGGTTTGATTTTTGGGTTGGCAACCGGTACCGAATTATCGTTTACAATCGAAACGGGATTTTCTTCCAGTTTTTTGCGGCGTTCACCTTCGCCAAACAGTGTTGCCGCAATCATAAAAAACACCACAGAAAAAACCATGACCATAAATCTATCCGGTTTTTTCATAAAAAACAAAGCCCATTTGGGTTTATACATGCCTACCAGAAAGAAAATCACGGTGTAAATCAAAATATTTATTGCAGCGGTAATCATGGATGTTGGTCCTCGTTTAATACAGACAGAAAATGATTCTGCGTGCTATTCTAACCTTATTAATTCATAACATAAATATGAGGAGGCCTTATGGAAGGATTTGCTGTGTTTGTTATTGCAATTTTAATTTTGGCAGTCATGCTGGTTGTGCTGAGTGTAAAGCCGGTTCCCCAAGGTATGGAATATACGGTTGAGCGGTTTGGCCGTTACACCAAAACCTTGTCTCCAGGATTAAATATTATTCTCCCTATTGTTGACCGGATTGGCAGTAAGGTTAACATGATGGAGCGGGTGCTGGATGTTCCGTCACAAGAAATTATCACAAAAGATAATGCCATGGTGCAGGTGGATGGCGTGGTGTTTTTTCAGGTCGTTGATGCCGCGAATGCTTCATACGAAGTGAATAATCTTGAGCTGGCAATACTTAATCTGGTGATGACTAATATTCGTACCGTTATGGGGTCGATGGATCTGGACGAATTGTTATCCAGGCGGGATGAAATTAATGCCCGGTTGCTTCATGTGGTTGATGAAGCGACTTCGCCCTGGGGTGTCAAGGTGACGCGTATAGAAATCAAGGATATTGCTCCTCCCAGAGATCTTGTCGATGCCATGGCCAGACAAATGAAAGCGGAGCGGGAAAAACGTGCATCGATTCTTGAGGCCGAGGGTGAGCGACAATCAGAAATACTCCGTGCAGAAGGTGAAAAGCAGGGCGCCATTCTTGAAGCAGAAGGTCGGAAAGAATCAGCGTTTAGAGATGCGGAAGCCAGAGAGCGACTTGCACAGGCGGAAGCACAGGCAACCATGATGGTTTCAGAGGCGATCAGTAAAGGCAATATTCAGGCTGTTAATTATTTTGTTGCCCAAAAATATGTAGAGGCTTTGAAAGAAATTGGCTCTGCCGAAAATAACAAATTAATTTTTATGCCATTGGAATCCTCAGGCGTTATCGGCGCACTTGGTGGAATAGGAGAATTGGCTAAAGAGGCAATGGATAAAAAAGGAAAATAACATGGCCGAATTTGAAATGGTTTTTTGGTATTGGTGGGTGTTGGCTGCTTTATTGCTGGTTGCAGAACTGCTTTCTCCAGGTTTTTTCTTTCTCTGGATGGCAATATCGGGATTCATTACTGGCTGTATTGCTTTGTTGATGCCAGCAATCAGCCTGGATATACAGGTGCTGATTTTTTCTGTTTTAGCGGTTATTTCGATTGCTGTTTGGAAAATTTACGCAAAAAACAATCCAATTGAATCTGATAAGCCGCTATTGAATAAGCGCAGCGAGCAGTATATTGGCCGGGTTTTTACCTTGATCGAACCCATTGAAAATGGCTATGGGAAAATCAAAGTCGATGATTCTATTTGGCGGGTTCGTTGTGACGAATGTGGTGATTGTAAAAAAGTCAAGGTTGTTGGTGTAGATGGTGTGGTTTTGGTTGCAACAAAGGTCGGTGTGGTTTCTGAGAATCAAAAAAATGCTTTGTAGAGTTGCAATAAAAGAAAAAAGCCTTGGATAGAGTACTTGCTCTGTTCCAAGGCTTTTTCTTGTTTTATTATGCTTTTTTGCGGTTGCGAATACTGAAACCAAGCAGGCCTATTCCAACTAATGCTAGGCTTGTAGGCTCAGGGACTCTACCAAAAACAACATCTAAAGAACCGTTTATAACCTGTGTTCCAGTTGGGTTAAAGTTGTTTAATTGACCTGATTCAAAAGAAACGTTGTAAAAAGGGTTGGGAAGCACAAAATAATTGCCCCCTGCTGGCTGAACTAAGCCGAAGCTCGCAGTTGTTCCGAAGCTTCCACAGTTAATACCGCCATTCTGGCAAGTATTTAATGTAGTGTCAAGTGTACCACTACCGCTAATGATAGCGCCTGTTGCAATTAAAACGTCATCAAGAGTGTTTGCTGTTGTCCACGCAGCATTGCCAGTACCTGGCTGCCCGAAAGTAGTGTCCTGGTCTGCATCAATGCTCAGGGCGAGAGTTCCGCCGGGGTTAAAATTAAAGTTGGTTACGCCGGCAGCAGTTGTAAATGTACCTGAAGTTTGGAACAAGGCATACATGTTGTAGTTATTACCGCCAAATCCTCCAAGCTGTGTATTAAGACCGGTAGTACCATCATTTGCAACAAATTGGCCTGCGCTCCACTGTAAAGAAAGATCAAAAGTACCGTTGTTGTTAAATGTTGCCACTTCTACATAGTTACCAGTGATTTTGTCCGCAACAAATGTATTGGCAACTGCTCCTGCTACAGATCCTTCATCAACTGTGAAATCAGGAAAAGTTGCAGCAGAGGCTGAAGCCATTGCTACAGACATTGCAGCTGCAAGGATTGCTTTGTTAAAAGTTTTCATCAATATTCTCCGAATGAAATATAAAAAATCTTAATATTAAAAGCATAACAATTTGTTTGCTTTGCGTAAATATTATGCATTCCCCATGCCAATTCATTTATTCTATTTATAATCAATTGGGTATGTAATTATAAAGAAATGTAGATTTCTTGAGATGTAAAAAAAACCAACACTTCCAGTTTGCTCTGGTGCTGGCTGTATTAAAGATATAAGATGTTATTTTATAACAAAATAAGTTTTTTATT
>JALXCS010000301.1 GCA_026990815.1 Methylomonas sp.
CCCAATGCGTATGCAGGCGATCACGCCATGATGATAGCGGTCCGGTCAACACAAGATCCTATAAAGACCTGGCTGACAGAAAAACGCAATGTTGCAGAAGATTTAAAAACGATCTTAGGCAAAGATTTTCAATATATTGACGGCATTGCCATTATGACTGATACCGATAACTCAAAGAAAAATGCAACCGCCTATTATGGTGCGATCTATTTTTCAGATAAATAACAATCGCTTCCAAAAGCAAACAAACTTCATTTCATCACAATAAAGCTATATAATTAACATGATGCGTTTATTTCTTCGCATTTAACTTTTATTAATTTGGCTATCTGCCGGATAATGATATTTACCGTTTATTTAATAAATTCGGTACAAAAACAATTATTGTTATTCACTATTCAAGGGGAAAAAATATGGGGATGCTATCTGAATTTAAAGAATTTGCAATCAAAGGCAATGTTGTTGATATGGCTGTTGGTATTATCGTTGGTGCAGCTTTTGGCAAAATCGTTTCTTCGTTTGTCGCTGATGTTATAATGCCGCCCATTGGCGTAATGATGGGAGGAGTTGATTTTTCTGATCTTGCCTATACCATTCAGAAAGCCGCTGGAGATGCACCCGCTGTGGTTATCAAATACGGCGCTTTTATCCAAACCGTGGTTGACTTTATCATTGTTGCTTTTGCAATTTTTATCGCTGTTAAAGTAATGAACAGCCTGAAAAAACAGGAAGAAGCAGCGCCCGAAGAAGAACCAGCGCCATCAAAAGAAGAAGTCTTATTGACAGAAATAAGAGATATATTAAAAAATAAATAATGCATTTTGCCAGGCTTTCAAAAAATACTTGAACGCCTGGCAATGAAATATCAATCTTGCCTAGTGCAAACACCTCCCCGACATGGAAAAATTCCCGCCCCCGCAAATAGAACACATCTCAAGACAGCAAAATTTTTACACCACATCAAATTGGCAAGCGCCGTGGTATCGATCTCGACGTTTCATGACGTTCAGCGTGGTTTTCCTGCTGAGCCTATTAATCAGCCAAGCGTACAATTTCAATCGTCCGGCGGTATTTCAAAGTAGCGCAACACTACTTACTGTCGCAAAAACCGCAATTGATCAATTTAACATCCCCGATTTGCAGCAATCAGGGGCCAATATTGAACATGTCGCTATCCAAAAAGAACTGTTACTTGGACCCTCGTTATTAGCAAAAACGGCTAAAAAATTACAGGAAACTGAAAATATCTTGCTGTCCAGCCTGGAAATCCGTGACACACTTGATGTCAGACCTGTTACAGATACCAATCTGGTAAAAATGATTGCCGAAGGCCCCGCCCCAAATATCTTACCTTTACTGATTAATACCTGGATTGATGTTTATTTACAGGAAAGCTCTGTAAAATCTGAAGCCTCCGCTAGTTCAACTCAATTAATTATTAAAGACGAACTAAGCAGTTTACGGAAAAAAATTGAGGCAAAACGTGTCGAACTGAATCAATTTATGGTTTCCAGCGGCATTACCTCGGCAGAACGAGTCGAAAATCCTGTTCTGGCAAGAATCAATGGACTCAACGAGTCTCTCAATCTTGCCAGTGAAGAGGAAGTCAAGGCAAAAGCACGACTGGATGCGTTACAAATCGCAATAAGGCATAGTCAAAATGTTGCCCCGGAACAAGACCAACGAACCATCAGCGCATTAGAAACCAAAGCCCAGGAATTACGCGAAAAAATTGCTGAAATGCGGCAGCAATTTACTGATGACTATATCAACCTTGACCCCTCAAAACGCTTTATGCCGCTGGAATTAAAAAAACTTGAGTCCAGGTTACAAAAATTACGCAACCAGGGACAACTGGTCGCATTGTCGCAAGCACAGCAGGCCTATCATGCCGCAAAACAGTCCGTTCAATCGATTCAGGATCAAATTGATGAATTAAGTCAACAGGCTAGCGAATTCAGTTCCCGTTTTCGACAACATGAATCAGTACAATCTGAACTTGAAGGGCTTGAAACGATGTACCGGGAAACCCAGGAAAAACTGGTTAAACTGGATACCAAGCAAGCTGCCAACTACCCCCAAATACAGGTCGTAGACCGCGCCTATCGCCCCCAAAAACCAAACCGTCCTGATTATACGCGTGATGCAATAATCGCAACTGCCGGCTCATTTTTACTAGCTTTACTAAGCGTTTTCCTCGCTGAATTTTTGACCCAAAAACCGCCCCCCCCCGAAGCCTTTACTGTGCCCGACATCCATATTCACACACCACCAACTCAAAACACTATCCCCCAGCCACAACACCGAAATTTGATGGCACAAAACCGTTATGCATTGGACGCTCCTTTGGAAAAAGATTTTTCGACCGAACAATTAAGAATAGTTTATCAAACCTCAAGTTTGAAAGGCCGACAACTACTTGCACTTCTTCTTACCGGACTAACCCTGGAAGAAGCAACCCTGATTGAACTGGATGATTTTGATTTTCCCAACCATCAATTGGCTATTACCGGCGCAACGCCTCGCGTAATTACTGTCCCCAGCATTATCCATTCACTTTTCGAACATTCCTCTCCCTGCCCGCTTTGGAAAAACACCCCCAAAGCAACAGCGAAAGAGCTTGCTGCACTATTAGTTTGTATGGCTAACGATGCGGCCATTCCCGACCCTGAAGAATTCACTGCCGAAGCAATTCGGCACAGTTATATTATCTACTTGCTCCAGCAAGGACTGAGGTTGCAAGATTTGGAACAAATTCTTGGCCACATCAACCCGGTAACACTTTCCCGCTATCGAATTTATTCTCAACCCGGCTCAAACTTGACGCCTACTGAAATTGATTTATTGCACCCGGCAATAAAAAACGTTGGTTAAATTTTCTATCATCATCCCGGTTCTGAATGAAGCGAAGAATATAGCCAATTATTTGTTACAACTTCAACCATTAAGAGTTCATTCAGAAATAATCATTGTCGATGGCGGCAGCCATGACAACACTGCCGATATTTGCCTGCCTCTGGCTGACAAAATAATTCAAAGCACCAAAGGCCGAGCAATACAAATGAATGCAGGCGCTAAAATTGCTGCGGGAGAAATTTTTCTGTTCCTTCATGCTGATACCATCTTACCTGATAATTCACTATCTCTAATTAAAGAAGGCTTGTCAGAAAAATATCAGTGGGGAAGATTTGATGTGCGGTTATCCGGTAATCATTTCATGTTTCAGATTATTGCTTTTTTTATGAACTGTCGATCCAGGCTAACAAGTATCAGCACTGGAGACCAAACCCTGTTTGTGCAAAAAAATCTTTTTTATCAATTCGGACAGTTCCCCGAGATTGCATTAATGGAAGACATAGCCATTTGCAAAAAACTGAAAAAACACTCCCTCCCGCTTTGCCTGAAAGCCAAGGTGATCACTTCCAGCCGACGCTGGCAAAATTTTGGTATTTTCCGAACTGTTGTTTTAATGTGGTGGCTACGGATACTCTATTTTTCTGGATGCAGCCCAGAAATCCTTAACAGACTTTATTCCAAAGGCCGATTCGTCAAATCTTTTTCCGATTAGGAACGTGCACTGAATAAATTTGTCAACTAGTACTCCGACAATTTTGGTTTGATGAAGTACTAGCTTGAGCTATTCCTGATTATCCTTGCCAGTTTATATAAATGAGAACTTAGCCTGACCTTTGATTTATTGACAGTATCAATATTTATTTCAAACCGCAGCTGATTGCCTTCTTCATATAAACCGATAATCCCGCAATCTTGAGCAAAACCAGGGATATTGGAAATTGTCAATAAATTCTGATTTTCAGCTAAAGATTGGCATTGGAAATCAGTTTCTTTTGACCTGTCAACAAACAAAATATGGCATTGATGAATCAAATCTTCTGAAAACTCCAAAACCTCAATAATTCTCCCCAGCGCTTTTTTTCCGGTAAGGTTCTCAAAAATAT
>JALXCS010000302.1 GCA_026990815.1 Methylomonas sp.
CATTGCCGATGCCGCTTTTTATTATGGTCTGGCCAAAAACATTGGTGACGAAATCATTTCTGAGCAAAAAATTCCTCTCCCTTTCTCTCAGGCCAAGGATAATTTTTACCAAGCTGCCCGGCATGGCCTTGACAGTCCTATAGTCTGGTTTGATGGCAATAAACGACGTTTAATGGATTTGATAAAATCAGAGCTTTTACCTCGGGCAATCTTAGGATTAAAGTCCTTGGGCATAACAACCGGCGATACTGAGGATTTTTTGCAAATTATCGAGCAACGCATTAATAGCAAACAAACTGGCAGCCAATGGCAAATCCGTTTTATGAATACCCATCACTGCAACTTCTCAGAAATGACACGTCAGTATTGGCATAATCAATGTACTGGAAAACCTGTTGGGAAATGGAAAATCTAAAATCATGTTGTTAGAACAGAGAAATTCATTACCTGAAGGGTTATTGGAAACCAGGCCCGAGAATCTGCACCAACTCATTTCAAAACCCACCCTTTTTCATTTATCAGGGAAACGCCCAGAACCAATTTTTATTTCTGTTTTGCTACACGGTAATGAACCAACTGGCTTTTTTGCCTTGCAGGCGATTTTAAAAAAATATCAAAATCACGATCTTCCTCGTTCACTTAGTATTTTTTTCGGCAATACTCTTGCTGCCAGCCATCAGCTTCGCCGTTTGGACAATCAGCCGGATTTTAACCGGATCTGGCCTGGAACTGAATTGCCCGAATCACCTGAGTCTAAAATTGCTTCGGAAATTATCGAAATTATGAAGCAAAAAAACACTTTTTCCAGTATTGATATTCATAATAATACTGGACTGAATCCACATTATGCCTGTATCAATAAACTTGAAAATCAGTTTATACAATTGGCTTCTTTATTCGGGCGATTGATTGTTTATTTTACCCGGCCCAAAGGTGTCCAGTCCGGAGCATTTGCTAATTTCTGTCCTGCAGTAACTTTGGAATGTGGCAAACCCGGTCAAAAGCATGGCGTTGAACATGCTCAGGATTTTCTTGATACTTGCATTCACTTGACAGAATTAGAAAATATATCAGTCAGCGCGAAAGATATTGATTTGTTTCATACCGTTGCGCAAGTCAAGGTAAAGAAAGATATTGACTTCAGTTTTCAAGCTCCTGCCAATCTAGTTCTGAATCCTGATCTGGAATGGATGAATTTTACTGAAATTCCTGCAGGAACCATACTCGGGAGAGTTAATCGACTGCAATCCATCCCTTTAATTGCTACCAATGAACAAGGTCAAGATGTAAGTGCTGACTTTTTCACTATCAATAACCAAGAACTGAAAATTACTCACCAAACTATGCCTTCCATGCTTACACTGGATGAAAAAATCATCCGCCAGGATTGTCTTTGCTATCTTATGGAGAGAATCCGACCATGAAATTCTGGGAACAAAAAAAGCTCAATGAGATGACTGCAGATGAGTGGGAATCACTTTGTGATAATTGTGGAAAATGTTGTCTACACAAACTGGAAGACGAGGAAACAGACGAAATTTATTACACCAGCGTGGTTTGCAACCTAATTAACCTGGATAATTGCCGATGCACCCGATATTCAGAACGATGTAAGCTAGTTCCTGACTGTCTGGATCTAACTCAACATAATTTTTCTGAATTCAACTGGCTCCCAACTACTTGCGCGTATAAGCTTCTGGCCGAGGGGAGCCCCCTGCCTGACTGGCATCCTCTGGTTTCCGGCACTTATGAAACTGTCAAGGAAGCGGGAATATCAATAGCCAGTTATGCCATGAAAACGTCAGAAGTTAATAATATTGAAGAACATATTATTGAGTGGTTAGAATAGCTCTTATTCCTTTTGTGTTTGAGAATGCCCCATTTAGAGTACGCCACTTTTTGTGAAGAACTAGGCGCAAAAATGCAGCAATAGCAAGCTATTGGAAAGTTTTGAAACAACACCATTCGCAAAAAATGTGCTGCTATAAATGGAGTCTTCTTGAATATGAAAGGTATTGATTCAAATCATTGGAACCCAGTAAAATAAGATTACCTTGGGAATACGGTAGCACTTGCATCTTATTCCTGAAATAAGGACAAACCAGCTATAAGTAGATTTTGTTACACTAACATTAAGTTTTTCCTACATGCATTGAAGGCAAACAGTGGCTCTCGGTAAATTACTATTAATCGTTGCAGTATTTTTGGGGGTCATCGGCCTTGTACTAATATATGCTCCTTGGCTGCTTAACTGGTTTGGGAAATTACCAGGAGATATACGCATAGAAGGTAAAAACAGTTACTTGTTTTTTCCCATCACATCAATGATTGTAGTCAGCATTATCATTTCAATTATTATTAACCTGTTTTTTCGCGGATCTTAAGTAATCCTATTTTATTATTTGCCTCTTTTATTTCAAATTGGCACATAATTTAATTACTACCCCGCCATTCTATTTATACAGGTTTACCTATTACGAATAATCACTACCAGGCCCTCAACCCATGCCTTCTCATTTTTAGAAAAAAACTGAGTAGAATCATTTTATATGTAAGTATCGACTTTCATTTTAATAGCATATATACTCACATTAGAGTGAAGTTAAACACTTGCTCTTTCTCTGAATTACTTGCTCTCAAAGAATATTTTTAGCTATTTGAGGCGGTGAAAAACAACAATCTTAGGCTAATATGCGAAAACTTCGTTGGCTTATCATTACATTAGTTGTCTTTTTGACAATATTTTTGAATATTGAACGACTGGATTTTGGTCGGCCAAATTTAATTAATATTGATTCCTTTGTCTATGTTATAGGGGTAGCAGGCGTATTAATCATTCTTTCAATTTCGTTTGTTAATCGACTGCCTTCCTATATCCCTTATACGATAATGTTTCTATTTTATCTGGTATTGAAACTTTATGTTTTCAATCTGCATCCCATTATGGGTGGAATTGCAACTTATGTAACAGTGACTGAAATAACCTTCCTAACAATCCTGATATATCTTTCAATTACTCTGTCAAAGATTCTAATAAATTTTGAAACTACCGTTGAAAAATTACTCTTCCCTGAAAAAAACCCCCATGTTCTTGAAATGGAAGAAGCTTCGAGTAGAGTGACGCAAGAGATCAATAAATGCCGCCGACATAAGCGACCGCTAAGCATTCTGCTTATTCAACCCACAGTAGATTCAACTCAGGAACAATTTAACCACTTGATTGAAGGTGTGAAGCTGGCAATATCCAATAGGCTTTTAAGCAGTGATTTTTCCTCCATCATCGCAAATTTATTGCGCCGCTCAGATTATTTAATTGAACAGCCAAAACTTAACCGCTTCATTATTTTATGCCCTGAAGCAAACAATAATCTGTTACCTGTATTACAAGATAGAGTCAATTTAATCATCCAACAAAAACTTGAAGGTGTGTCTGTGCGCTATGGACAAGCCTCATTTCCCCATGACGCACTGACTTTTGAGGAATTGCTCATAAAAGCAGAATCTGAACTAAACAAAGGTCTAAAAAACAACTCTACTTCGAAAGGTGATGATTTGCTTTCAAACCAAATCTAGTTAAGGAAATAATATTATGAAAACATCATTCCTAGGCACACTCCCTATTACACAACCAGAACTAGAATGGCTATTCAATATTAAACCCGGGAATGGGTATCCAGGAAATACATATCAGATTGTTAAACGTGTAACGGATCTGCTACTGGTCATATTAACTTCACCAGTTTGGCTGTCGTTACTATGCTTTTGTATAGCTTTGATTAAACTTGAATCACCATTGGATCCGGTTTTTTTTATTCAACAAAGAACCGGCAAAGGAGGCAAACGATTCGGTATGCTTAAATTTAGAACCATGGTAGTTAATGCCAATGAATTGAAAAAACAGTTAATGCATTTGAATGAATTACAATGGCCTGATTTCAAGATCACAAACGATCCAAGAATCACACATGCCGGAAGATTTCTTCGAAAAACAAGTCTTGATGAACTCCCACAAATTATCAATGTACTTCGTGGCGAAATGAGTCTTGTGGGGCCACGACCCACCTCATTTTCAGCCAAAACATATCAATTATGGCATACCGAAAGACTCGATGTTATTCCTGGAATAACCGGATTATGGCAAATTATTGGCCGTGGTTCCACGGAATTCGATGTCCGTTTACGTTTGGATATTGCTTATATTGAACGCCGCTGTATCTGGCTAGATATACAGATACTATTTAGAACTATTACCTCTGTTGTCACACAACGAGGTGTTCTTTAGTTGATCACCCGATTCTCAGGAAAATAAAAATATATTCCCTACTCAATCCGACCTCATACTTTTTGGCAATGTAATTTTAATTTATAACATAGGAATTTGACTGTGCGAAAAATACGTATCATGCACTTGAGATTGCCCGCACCTATTGGTTGGGGAGGACCAGATTCCGGTATGTTAAACGGTGGCAGGCATTTAGACCCTGATCGGTTTGAGTTTTCAGCAGTGTATTTAAAACGCACCGGAGATAAAAGTACTATATTCTCTGAGCGTTACAAACAAGCTGGCGTTGCGTTCTTTGACCTGCAACAGTTTAATAAAATTTCTGAATTAATTAGAAAAATGAAGCCAGACATTCTTCATTGCCACGAGGAAAGAACTAACTTATATGGATTTTTACTAAAAATATGTTTCCCGCAAACTAAAATAATTACTTCTGTTCATGGAGAGTGGCTCATAAACTCTCCTCGCAGGTGGATTATTAGCCAGATTGATAGCTGGATCATTAATCGTATGGATGCAAAAATTGCTGTCTCCAAACAAGTCATTGGATTTGCCGCGCGTTTAGGTATAAAAATTGACCGAATCGTTGAAAATGGAATTGATGTTGAAACATGGTCTCCTCAAACCCAAATGACTCAACCCTTAGCTTTTTCCAAACCTAAAGCAACCACATGGATTGGTTTTGTCGGACGAATTTCCTACGAAAAAGGGCCTTTGGAGTTTGTCGAGATGGCTTAATATATCATCAAATACCACAAAAACACCACATTTATAGTTGCCGGTATTGGTAACGCAACCGAACAAATGCGACAAAAAATTAGTGAATTGGACTTACAAAAACAATTTCATTTTCTGGGCGAAGTCAATGCCATGCAGCTCCGCACACTCTATCGCTCATTAGATGCCTTGGTATGTTCTTCCATTTCTGAAGGATTACCAAATAACCTGCTGGAAGCTAGCGCCATGGAAACCCCAATCATTGCCACCCGAGTTGGTGGGGTACCAGAACTCATTCATAATGGCTATAACGGCCTATTGTGTGAAGCGGGAGATATAACGAGCTTAGCAGACAATGTACTAAAGATAATCAACAAACCCAAATTAGGACACGAATTAAGTACCCATGCCAGAAAATTCGTTATCAAGCATTATTCAGTAACTGCCCATGCAACAAAAATGACACAACTGTATGTGGATGTACTCAATCAATCTGTAGCAAGCTTGCCCAATAAATCGGCTATGACTACCAAATGAACTCTCAACAAAACTCTTTGTCGAGAACAATTTCTTATTATACCGTCAGCCGCGGGTATCGTCGTATACTGGGCTTTCTATTAGCTTTTCTCAGGCCAAAATTACTTGGGCCAGAAAGCTTCGGACTGTGGACATTGCTACGTTTAATTCCTTCCTATGCATCTTATTCTCAATTAGGAACACACGAAGCATTGCGCTATCTCATCCCTTATCATCGCGGCAGGAATGAACAACTGCACGTACAGAAAATTGAAGATACAGTATTTACATTTTCTTTATTGAGTAGCTTGCTTGTGGCCACCATTATTATTATCACAGCATTAACTCTGAATATCGAAGCTATAGTTCGCTGGGGATTAATAGCAATGGCCTTTGTGAGTTTTTTATTATGGCTATATGAGTACTTTTTATTTGTATTAAAAGCACATGAACAATTCAGCCTGGTCACACGCAGTAATTATTTTGAAATTACAGCGATTTTTCTGATCACAGTTCCCGCACTTTATTATTTTGGAATATACGGCTTGTTCTTTTCAGTGCCATTATCCTATTTGCTGACCTTGCTTTATATGCGCTTCCATTTCGCTTTCAGGTTACATTTTGGCTTTGATTATCCTTTGTTGTTAAGGCTGTTAAAAAAAGGCTTCCCGATCATGGTCATGGCATTTTTAATCGGATTAGTGAGCACATCGGATCGATTTTTGGTATCAATTTTATTAGGTGTCGAACAAACCGGCTATTATGGGATGGCCGCTTTAGTGATTGGTTTCTTGATGGATGCCCCTGGCGCTGCCCGTGAAGTCATGGAACCACGCTTGATGAAGTCTAAAGACCAATTGAACACATCAGAAATGGCTTTTCACTATATATTCAACCCGATGAGAAGCACGGCTTTTCTAATGCCATTTCTTATCGGCCCAGTATTTTTTTTAACACCATGTCTGGTTGAATTTATTTTGCCCAGGTTTCAAGAAAGCGTAGAAGTGACCCAAGTTCTGTGTGTTGGCGCTTTCTTCTTTAGCTTGACCAACCCTTTGCTGGCTGTCATTTACTCTCGCGACTGGCAGGTTCGTGTTCTACCTTGTGCGATTTTAGCCATAGTTGTAAACATAGCTGGCAGTATCTTTCTTGTCAGCCTTGGCTTTGGCATTATGGGTGTCGCAATTAGTAGTGTTTTATCATTTGCTGCATTGGTTTTCAGTCTGTTTGTTTTTTTACATTTCAAATTACAACTGATAACTGTCATGCCAGTTGGTTTTTTTTGGCACCTGGGATTACCGTTACTATTAATGGTAGGTTTGCTGTATGGCTTAGAAAACATCATTTCCAGCACCGGCTGGATGGGTGTTGCAGATCGGGTTACAGCAGCAATATGCTATTTACTAGTCATGTCTGGTCTGTTTATGATTGATAAATCAAGCCGGGAAAATATTGGAAATTCGGCAGAACCTCAGTAACAAACAAAACTTTTTGCTATCAGCCAAATTGATACAGTAGACGGCTCAAGCCAAGTAATTTTGCACTGAATCTTGCCAATGAATCTTTTTGATTCATATAAAGACGACGGATTGCATAAGGGTTTTCCCAGACCTCATTAAAACTCGTAGGGCCAGGAATTAGTGAAAAGGCAACTTCAAACCCAACATCCTGCAATAAAGCTTCCAGATCTTTATTGAAATCATTTTGCTGGCCATTAGGATACGCAAAAGCGCGCAATGGCTCACCTAATTCCTCCTCGATACGTGTCTTTGAATCAACCACCTCCGAACGAGCCTGACCTAACGAGACCCTGCTTAAAATAGGATGACTTTTAGTATGTCCACCGATTGCAACATCTGCATTGTTTAGTGCTCGTACTTGATCCCAATCAAGATACAAAGAAGAAAAGGCATCTTCAGGAACTGCAACATCCAGCATATCAGGTAATTGCTCAACAATATTTAATTTTTCAGTTTCCGGTAACTTTTTCAGATCTATTTGTAATTGCCGTTTTTGAAGATTACGCTGCTCTTCAGTATGCCATTGATAACTATTCAGCAATGGAATAATCAACTGATTTTTTTGGGTATGATTGAAACAATACGCCATTAAATCCCAGTAAAACGGCCGGGTACTGTCAATACAATCCGAAGCTATAAACAATATCGCCGGAAAGTTATGCTGCTGCAAAATAGGTAAAGCAAACTGATAATTATCCAGATAACCATCATCAAAAGTAATCAATAAGGGATATTCTGGTAACTCAGTATCTCCTGACAGCCAGTTGAGTAACTGTTCGATTCCGATTACATTAAAATAACGACCGATGAATTCCATTTGTTCTGCAAACTGAATCGTACTTGCACTCACCAGGGAATGGTCAGAATTGGTGTTTAGATTTTCAGAATCAATAACCCGATGATAATTTATGACAGTCAACCGATTTCGACACACTTGTTGAATTGCAGCAGCAAAAAATTTTCCGTTTCGTAACACCTGCTCTAAGGGAAAGATAAAGGGTGCTTTTTTAACAGAAGTATTCATCGCTTTCATAAGTCATATTGCCTGTTATTATTGTAGTTTCCGGCGTTTCATCTGGTTTTCTAGTGCTTGCTCGTAAGCTAATCGAGTAGCTTCGATCTGAGATGCTATACCATATTTACTTAAGACATGCGCCTGTGCATTTTCAGCTCTTTTCTGAGCCGCTCCAGGTTGTTCATATTGCGATTTGATCGCTTCGGCTAAAGTCGTTACATCAGCTGATTCAATCAATAACCCAAAATCGTCTGAAGTCAATATAGAAGGGATACCACCTACACGACTTGCAATTATTGGTATTTTCAATGCGGCAGCCTCTAATAATGCTACGGGGGTGCCCTCTGTTATTGAAGGCATTATAAACATATCAGCCGACTTCATCAGTTGTAAAGTTTTATTAGGGGGATGGTTGCCAGCAAGCCTTACACGCTGCTCTAAACCTAATTGTCTGATTTGTTCTGACAAGCTTTGATGAAGATGTCCACTGCCAATAATCAGACAATACAATCGTGGTAACGTGGTAACAACTTTAGCCAAGGTATTCAATAGATAAGTGTAGCCTTTTGCCTCAACAAGACGACCGACAGAGCAGCAAATAACAGAGTCTTTTGGAAACTCAAACTCCTTGCATAAAGCAAAATGGTCGGCCTTGATAGAGTCTAGGGCTATTGCAATAGCATTAGGAATCAGTCTGATGCGGTCTTCGTGCACTCCACTTTCTTGGAGTCTGTTGCAAATTTGCTCTGAAACAGCAATAAACATATCTACCCGTGAGTGCGTAAGATTTTGTAGCATCTGGTATGCACGCCCTTTGATATTGCCATTGTGTTCATCAAAATACCAACTATTTAATGTCGAAACCAGGGCAGCATTGGTCTTGCCAACAGCCAATCGTGCCCAAAATTGTGACTGTGGATTCTGAGTGTCAACAACCCGGATTCGTTGATCTCGGATGAGATGTTTAAGTTGTGGCAACATGGCTGTATCCAATTTATGTCTGCCTACAACATGAGTATTCAAACACTTCTCAACAGCATATTGCGATACCGGACTATCACTCAACGTTGCAAGTGCAGCGTAATTGCCAGACATGCCTTCAAGTAAGGCTAATGTTCTACTGCTTGCACCTCCAAAGTACCTGGAAAGATCGATAAGCAACGTCCGTAATTCTGTCAAAATACAGGCCTCTATCAAAAACTTGAATAGGGTATAATTATACCAAACACTAGGAATCACCACCTCTTACCCGTTGTTCTATGGATATCAAAATAAAACTAACAACAGCTAAACAGTTAAACAAAAATGACATTGCAATATGGCATGGATTTCAACAAACAACCCCATATCTTGACAGCCCTTTTTTTTGTCCCGAATTCACTCAAATAGTTGCTGATCATTTCAATGATGTAGAAATCGCCATAATTGAAAATAGCAATGAAACACTTGGTTTCTTCCCTTTTCATCGGCAACATAACAATATTGGCAAACCCATTGGTCTGGCGCTATCAGATTTTCAAGGTGTCATCTATGATCCCAATACCAACCTGGGAGCCACCCAGTTAATTGATGACTGTCATATACAGTCCTGGCATTTTGACCATCTTTTAACAACCCAACAAGCCTTTACACCTTGTTTTTGGGAACAAGCTGCTTCACCCTATCTGGGTCTGACTCAAGGATTTGATACTTACGTAACAAATCGACGTAAAGCCGGATCCTCATTAATCCCCCAAATAAACCGTAAGGCCCGAAAATTTGCACGCGAAATCGCCCCCCTTCATTTCGAATTTCATACCTCAGATAATACTGCATTTGACAAGTTACTGGCCTGGAAATCGAAACAACGTTTATTAACCGGCACCTATGATGTTCTAGCTGAAGATTGGGCTATCAATATTCTTAATGACATCCGTCAAAAACAATCGCCAGAATTTGCCGGCGTGGTTTCAGTTCTCTATGCAGGTGATGACATCGCTGCCGTACATTTGGGAATGCGCAGTCGCACCGTTTTACACTACTGGTTTCCCACTTACGATCCTAAATTTGCTAAATATTCCCCCGGGTTGATTTTACTACTGAAGATGGCCAAGCTCGGTGCAAAACAAGAAATCACTCGCATTGATTTAGGCAAAGGTGGCGAACGTTATAAAACCCAGTTAAAGTCCGGCCACATTGAATTAGCCGAAGGTTGGGTCGGAGGTGGATTTAAAACTCGACTGCTTCAAAGCACAAAGTTTCGATTACGCTACCAACTTCGTACATCTTCAATTTATGGCTCGTTTACCAAAACAAAACGTAGCTTACGCCGCCTGTATCGCAAGGTGAAAGGAGAATAAAACCCTAAGAATTTTTCATCTATTGACTCCGCTGTACTCGCTCCCAAAGCGCCGTTTGCTTGCCTGTTAAATATCGATAAAAACCGATTAATGCTGCCCAGTTGCTGTTTACAAGAAAAGTAGGCAAATACAAGACTTTTCCAAACCATCCTTTCTGTTTCCTTTGATTACCAAGCCATGCTGCGCCATAAAACAATCCTTGCAAGGATAGCAATAACCAATTGTATGGATAACCGAGATTAAACCAGGTTGCATTTGAAACAACCGGCGGAATAATCACAGCATATGCATTGGCCAGTAGGGCCAAAATCATTGCAAAGGGTACCAGAGGCCTTAAAAATTTATGTGAAATCAACTGCCATGCAATAATGGGCCTGTTAAAAGGAATTAACCGACTGGCATTCGCCAGCGCTTGGTAACGGCCTGCAATAATCCTTGCCCGTCGTTTAATTTCGTCAGCAGCTGTTGCAGAAATTCGTTCAAAAGACTTGGCTTGGGGCTGATAAATGACACGGTAACCTCGTTTAATTAAATCAGTAGCCAAATAAAAATCATCATTTATCACTTGGTCCGGTGGCGATTGAAACAGTGATTTGCGTACCGCCAGAATTTCTCCAGCAACTGCCGTACAACAACCCAACCGAGTTTCTAGCTGCTTGATATAAGACTCGTACCGCCAGTACAAACTTTCACTTTCACCGAGCAGCCCATCTCCCTGAATAATATTCTTTGATCCAGTGACCGCTCCAACCGAAGCATCTGAAAATGGTTTAATAAGCTGCTTGATTGCTTGAGTGGAGAAAAGGTTATTAGCATCTGAAAAGAGTATTATTTCACCTCTAGTCTTTTGCATAATTCGGTTAATAGCCGCCATTTTGCCATTCCTTCCAGGTTTGAAATTGCACTCTATTCCCTTATCAGCATATTGTTTTACTATTTCTAGAGTCTGGTCTTGCCCACCATCCACGGCAACCAGGATTTGCAACCGATCCCTTGGATAGTCAAGCCCAAGACTATTGTCCAGCTTTTGGGCAATCGCTTGTTCTTCGTTATAAGCTGCAATTACTAAGGAAACGGATGGCTGTTCATTAATATTCCACTCCGGTATTAACCGAAACCTTGACAAAAAAAACAACGCCAAGGGATAACCTGCATATGCATATACAATTAGCCCTGTTGAAATCCAAAAAACTAGTGCTGTCATCTCTGTTTATCCTTGATAGTATTTTTCGCGTTCAAGAACCTCCCTTTCATAATATGCCATTTTTTAAGAGTTTTGTTGTAGCAGAACCGCCTAATACCCTAGATTGAATCTTCAGTACGGCTCTTCATAAAAATGACACACTCTAAGCGGAGCATTATTGAACCCGAAAGGTATGAATAAAAGAATCAAGCATCCATTGAAATCTTTTTATTTCAATGGATGCTTGCTTTACCTTGCACAGTTTGCAACAATTGGTTATCGTTCCAGCTTGTGAGCAATATCTTACATATTATTCGACAACAATCATACTCGAGAGCTTTTCAGGATGTCAAACAAAACAACTTATAGGCAAAAAGCCATCGTCGATTATTATTCCCAGGAAAATGACCTTCAGCTCCCTGAACAAACTATTTTCAAAATTTTGGAAAACCAATTGCCCAAGATAATAATGCTGGATATCGGTATTGGCGGAGGCAGAACCACCCTGCATTTTGCAAATCTTGTTAAAGAATATTACGGAGTAGACTATTCGGAAGAGATGGTCAATGCCTGTAAAAACCGCTTTTCAAAAGCCCCGGAACATGTTTCCTTTCAAATTTGCGATGTCAGAGATATGAGTATGTTTAAAGACAATAGCTTTGATTTGATATTGTTCAGCTTCAATGGAATAGACTCCATCTCACACGCTGACAGAGAAAAAGCTTTTCAAGAAATACAAAGAATAGGAAAACCTGGTGGCTATTTTTGTTTTTCTTCGCATAACCTTAATTGTGCCAAAAAAATTTTCGAATTAAGAAGTCTTCTAGACGGTCCAGCACATAAGATTTTTAAAAAAACAGTCAAGTGGGTTATGTTGAACTTCATTTACAACAAACACCAAGAAATTAAAGGCTTAAAGCAGGCTAAGTATGCTTTGCTAAATGACGGTGTACATTTATTCAGAATAAAAAATTATTATATCAAACCACGTGAACAAATCAGAAACCTTCAAAATGGCTTTGACAACATTAAAGTGTTTTCATTGAATACTGGGAAAGAAATAACGACCAACAACGAACTAGAAACAATTCAAGACTCATGGCTCTATTATTTATGCGTTTTTAAATAACCTTAATTTGAAACGATAAATTTAGTGGGCTAAAGCTTTGACTATTTTATACTATTCGCGATCAAGAATGCACATAAACTAGATGACGTATTGTATTGATAGCGAATATAATAACGACATGAATGATTACCAGCTATCAGCCGACGAGATTAAACACCTTGAAGT
>JALXCS010000303.1 GCA_026990815.1 Methylomonas sp.
ACTAATTTGGAAAATTTTTTCGTTTCCATATTCAGAGAGATTAAAGAAAATAATCAAGTAATTTTTTAAAAAGCCTAAGTATTCAGGCTCTGCCTTTTAATAAATATCTTTAATAGCAATCAAGCCTTTGATATTTTGGTGTTTTTGTTTGTTATTAAGTTCGTTTGACCGAATTGTTTTTTCTCAATTCTATTCTATTCTTTACTCTGTTAGGGTTATTAAATCCTTGCAGAAGCTAAACAATTAAGTTTTTTAGCCCTAAATCGATTTTCGGAGAATAGAATGTTGAAATCAAAATCCATTGTTATGATTGGATTTGCAGTAACCATTAGTCTTTTTTTTTCAGTACAAGCACAGGCTAATGCTCCTGAGTCAAACGGAAAGACACAATTATTTGATGTTGATGACTTGAGAATAAGTGCAAAGATTAAGGGGTTGGAATTAGGGAAAGTTCTAAAAGAGTTTTCTAAAGCTACCGGAATCAAGGTTAGAATTTCCGAACAGAGAAAGAAAGAAAAGGTCATAATTGATTTTAAAGAATTTCCTTTTGATATTTGTGTAAAAGCTATCATAGGAAAAAATTATTCTTTGACTTACGGTTCGGCTACCTCAGAAGATGTATCCAAAGAGCTTGGTCATTACGCCCTATTAAATGAAGTAGAAATATTTAATTCCCTCAAAGATAGAAAATTAAAGCGCAAGACCAAGCAAGATGTGTTTGTCTTTAATCCTGATCTCCTTGCTCAGCGTATTTTGAAATATGGTAATGCGCCAGGCCGAATTGAGATGTTGGAGCGTATTCAAAGAGAAGGGATTGAATTAGACTTGGAGTATCTAAAAAGAATTTTTGAAGACGATACAAATTTTCGGGTAAAGCAACTGGCATTAGAAGAAATTATTAATAAACTTAAGCCAAAAGAAGGGGAAGAATTTTTATCAAAAATCATAGAAAGAAATCCCAGGTCGGAATTGAAAAATTTTGCGGAAAGTCTATTGATTTCTGTGCGAGAAGAAAACTCTTGGATGTATAAAAAATAACTATTATTTTAAGTGATGGGAAGGGCATTCTCCTTTTCTTAGACTGATAATAGGCCAGCCCTTTTGGTTTGCATATTCTTCTAATAATTTGTCAGGATCAACGGCCACTGCATTTCCCACGATTTTTAGCAGGGGTAAATCATTATGAGAGTCGCTATAAAACCAGCTGTTTTCCAGTTTTTCATCAGATTGGTCTAACCATTGCTGAAGTAGTGTTACTTTTCCTTCCTGAAAACAAGGAATTCCCTTAAAGTTTCCGGTAAACTTGTCATTGAGGAATTCGGGTGTTGTCGCCAAAAGATTGCCAATACCATACAAATTGACAATGGGTTCCGTTATAAATCGATTAGTCGCAGTGACAACCAGTAAAGTATCATCGTTGGCTTTGTGTTTATTTATTAGCTTAAATGCAGGTTGAAGTAAAATTGGCCGGATTATTTCCTGAACAAATTGTTCACGCCATTGATAAAGTTTTTTTGGATGGTTGTCAGCCAAAGGCTTTAGCGAAAACTGTAAAAATTCTTCAATATCCAGGTTTCCCAGCTTATAGTCTTCATAAAATTTGGCATTAGCTTGCTCATAGTAATCCTTATCTACGACCCCTTTGTTCACCAAAAACTGTCCCCACAAATAATCACTGTCATCAGCGATTAATGTATTATCTAAATCAAAAATTGCTAAACTCACAGAAGAAAACCTTTTAAAAATAAATTAAGATCAAGAATTGTAGTTGTGGAATCCAAGCTCTTTTTATGGAACAATGAAAGCCAAAATTTTAGCATTTCTCTGTTGAAAGGCATAGCACAGATACAATAAGGTTTATTAGTATGATTGACTCGAAAGGATACCGTCCTAATGTAGGGATTATTCTTTGCAATGATGAAGGGCGTGTGTTTTGGGCAAAACGAGTTGGTATGGATTCCTGGCAGTTTCCACAGGGAGGGATTCATCCCAATGAAGATCCGAAAGATGCAATGTTTCGGGAGTTAAGGGAAGAAACGGGTCTGGAAACAGTCCATGTCCAGATAATTGGGCGTACTCGTTATTGGCTGCATTACAAATTACCCAACCGATATATACGAAAAAAATCATTACCACTTTGCATTGGCCAGAAACAAATCTGGTACTTATTAAGGTTGACTGCCGATGAATCTAGTTTTCGCTTTGATTGCGCCGAAAATCCAGAATTTGATGGATGGCGCTGGGTGGATTATTGGGCTCCGTTAAAGGATGTGGTTTTTTTTAAGCGGAAAGTTTATCGAAAGGCAATGATGGAATTAGGGGCATTATTGGTTTCAGAAAAGGTGCCAGTAGACCCTGAAGGTTATTTAGCCAATGACATTATTTCTGAATTATAAATCTAACGGATTACGACGCGAATCACTTCTGAAGTGAAGCTGTGATCATCGTTTAAGTCGATTAGACGATAGCCTGGGTCTGTATTATCAATAGCGAATTCATGGCTAGTCGGTTTGAATTGGAAGCAGGTGGAAGGGGTGCTCAGTATTTTCAGATGCTCAAATTTGAATTCTTGAGTTTGATGAGTGTGACCATGAATGATTAATTTTATCTGCGGATGTTTTTTTAATATCGCAAAAAGTGCTTCACTATTTTCAATAGTCATGGTATCAAGCCATGTTGAGCCAGTGGCCAAACAGTTATGATGTACCGCTACTAATGTTGGTTTTTGCTTATTGTTTTGTAGTGTTTTTTCAAGAAACAGGAGTTCTGACTCCTTTAGGTGTCCGCTCGCGCAACCAGCTTTTTGACTGTTGAGGCAAATGATCTGCCACTTTCCCAGATTTGCTTGTTTAATGCAACTGGCACTTTCAACGTTGAAAGTGTCATTCATCAATTCCCAGTCATCGTGATTACCGGGAAGACAGATGGTTGGGATTTTTGTTGGATTTAATTTATTAAAAATGCGCTGGTAACTTGATGCATTAGGTATTTGGGTTAAGTCTCCAGTGACAAGGATTAAATCTATTTGAGGCCTGGATTTTATTGCATGATGAAGAACCAGGTGAAAATAATGCTCGGTATCAATGCCATACATTTGTTCACCTTTTTGGGGCAGAAAATGCAGGTCGGTAATTTGTAATACAGTATGTACTGAGGATGGCATCATGAAACCTGCTTACAGAAAATTTTCGAATTTCGTTGGTGATTATATTGGTGTTTTAAATAGTCAGGTAACTCATTGATATTAACATCCTGGAAACCTCTTTCGATAAACCAGTGCATAGTTTGGGTTGATCGTGCATATATTTTATTAATTCCGGCTTGTTTGGCTTTTTTTATAATGTATTCAAGTAGTTCAGTGCCGCGTGAAGCATTTTGGTAGTCAGGATGAATCGCAACGCAGGCAATTTCTCCGGATTCATTGTCAGGCCCAGGGTGTAAAGCAATACACCCAAGAATTAGGCCGTCGCGGTCGAGAACCGTGTAGTCGTCAATGTTTACTTCCAGATTCTCAATGGTGCGTTCGACAAGCTTGCCTTGCTTTTCCAATGGTTTAATGAGTTCAAGAATCCCGCCAATATCGGCAAGTGTCGCTGGGCGGAGAGCTTCAAAAGGGGTGGAACTGACTAATGTGCCAATGCCATCCCGGCTAAAAAGTTCTAATAACAAAGCGCCATCATGATTTCTATTAATTAGATGAACTCGTTTGACACCGGAATGGCTGCCATTAATTGCAGCTTGAAGTGGTTTTTTGATAAGTGGGGCAGTGTCAGGATGTTTGCAAATAAAACTCTCAGCTTCAGTTGTTGTCATTTGTCTGATGAGTTGATTGTTGTTGGGATCGAGACAGCTTTGTTCAGTCAATAAAATTAATTTTTTGGCTTGCAAAGCAATAGCAATTTCTGTAGCTACATCTTCGGCGCACAGATTGAACACTTCGCCACTGGGTGAATAACCAATTGGCGATATAAGTACCACATTATTCTGATTCAGTTGTCTCTGGATCGCATCACCATCAATATTTCTGACCAACCCGGTGTGCTGGTAGTCAATACCGTTTAGAACTCCGATGGGTTTTGCAAGGATATAATTTCCGGAGCAGACTCTGATTTTTGCTCCAGCCATAGGTGAATTGGGGAGCCCAGTTGATAGCAACGCTTCCAGTTCAATGCGTACTTGGCCTGCCGCTTCAATCGCACATTGTAATGTCTGGTCGTCAGTAATACGCAAGTGCTCAATATACTGTGGTTCAACTTCCAGTGATTTTAAGCGATGATTTATTTGTGGGCGGATGCCATGTACGAGTACCAGTCGGATACCCAGACTGTTGAGAAGAGCAAAATCATGGGCCAGGTTGAAAAAAAAATTATCCTGGGTGGCTTCTCCACCAAAAGAAATAACAAATGTACATTGGCGATGGCTGTGTATATAAGGGGAGGAGTCCCTGAACCAATTGACAAAAGCGGATTGTTTTTTTTCGGAAGAAAAATTATCGCTCATGGGTCAGGGTAACTCCGGCAACTGATTAGTCTAATTTATCAGTTACAGCGCCTTCAGAAGCAGAGCTGGTCAGTTTTGCAAATTTTGCCAAAATTCCTCGGGTATAACTTGGGACAGGTTGTTGCCATTGTGCAAGCCTTCGATTGATATCTTCATTATCAAGATGCAGCTTTAGCTCCTTATTTTCTGCATCTATGGTGATTTTATCGCCATTTTCGATGATGGCTAATGCGCCACCAACATAAGCTTCAGGTGTAATGTGACCGACAACAAAACCATGAGTGCCCCCGGAAAAGCGACCATCAGTAATTAAGGCCACATCTTGACCTAAGCCTTTACCCATGACAGCAGAAGTGGGTGATAGCATTTCTCTCATGCCTGGTCCGCCTTTTGGTCCTTCGTAGCGGATGACAATGACATCGCCTTTAACAATATCGCCGTTCAGAATACTTTGTAGAGCTTGCTCTTCAGCATCAAAAACTTTCGCTGTGCCGGTGAAGCAGAGTCCTTCTTTGCCTGTAATTTTTGCTACAGCGCCTCCGGAGGCAAGATTACCATGCAGGATAACTAAATGACTATCTTTTTTAATTGGCTTGTCCAGGGGGTGAATCATATCTTGGTCTGCCGGATAAGGCTTAACATCCCGCAAATTGTCTGCAAGTGTTTTTCCAGTGACGGTTAAGCAATTACCATGAAGCAGTTCTTTATCCAGTAAAATTTTCATCAGAGGCTGGATGCCGCCAATTTCAATTAATTCAGCCATTTGGTATTTGCCGCTGGGTTTTAAATCGGCAAGCATTGGGACATTTTTGCCGATTCGGGTAAAGTCATCCAGGGTAATATCGACATCAGCAGCAAAAGCCATCGCCAAAATATGTAGAACAGCGTTGGTAGAACCACCTAAAGCAATAATCACAGTTATGGCGTTTTCAAAAGCTTCCTTAGTCATGATGTCAGAAGGTTTAATATCATTTTTTATCAGTTCAAGAACCGCTGCTCCTGCTTGCTCGCAGTCCAGCCGTTTATCTTCCGAAACAGCTGCTTGTGCAGAACTATTGGGTAAACTCATTCCCAAAGCTTCGATGGCTGATGCCATGGTGTTTGCAGTATACATGCCTCCACATGAGCCGGCACCTGGAATAGCTTTTTCCTCAATTGCAGTCAGTTCAGCATCGTCAATTTTATTATTTGCTCTGGCACCAACAGCTTCAAAAACTGATACAACATCGAGTTTTTGATTTTTGTGGCAGCCAGGCAAGATCGTCCCGCCATATACAAAAATACTGGGGCGGTTGAGCCTAGAAATAGCAATCATGCATCCTGGCATGTTTTTATCGCAGCCACCTATAGCAACAACGCCATCAAAACCTTGGCAGCCTACGACAGTTTCAATGGAGTCGGCAATGACTTCCCGGGAGACCAAAGAATATTTCATACCCTCTGTGCCCATTGAAATACCATCAGATATGGTAATGGTATTAAAAATCACTGCTTTACCATTTGCTGAATCAACGCCTTTTGCTGCTTCATCCGCCAAGTTATTGATATGCATATTGCAAGGTGTGACCATGCTCCAGGTTGAAGCGATACCGATTTGTGGTTTTTTGAAATCTTCATTTTTGAAGCCAACTGCATGTAGCATAGCGCGGCTTGGCGCACGTTCCATTCCGTCTACAACTTGGGAAGAAAATTGACGTGTTTTTTTGTCACTTGATTCAGTCATGACAGCGAGTTCCTAAACGTTAATAATGGGTTAATGATATAGATTAGCCGTATATTATATGGGATAAATGCAGCGCTTGAATGGATAAGTATGATTTTTTGCTAGAGCTTTGATAAGTGGTAATCTGAAAGAGAAGTAATATTGGTACTTCTGCTCAAAAAGTATCCCAGTTGCTTGGTTTTTTTTTCCAGCTTATTCGGGGGATGAGAAGTCCAAATAAGATGCCTGCAAATGCAAGTAAGCCTCCATAAATAAACCAGCTTTGATTAGAACTGTCTTCCAATGTTTGTTTCTCGCGTTTGAGCTGCTGTAATTCTCGTTCTGCATTAACAACTCTCTCTTGGAGTTGGTCGCGTTGTTTTTTTAATTGAATGGCATTAGCAGCTGTTTGTTGAATTTCAGTTAGTTCTTGGGTTAATTTATTGTTTTGTTGGGTTAATGCTGCTTCACTTCTAGCAACTTTGGTGTGTTTGTTTTTTAGGGACTCAAGTTCCGTTTTTAATTGCAGATTTTCTTTTCTTGATTGTTCCAGTTCTTCATTGGTTTTTTTTAGCTGCAATTTATTGATGGGTTGTCTTTTAGTATGTCGGCTAAGAATATAGCCAGTGGTGCCAGAAGGGGTTTTAACCTTGATATAGCCGTCACGGGTTTTTTTTAAAACCGTTAAAGGTGTTCCGCTACGCACCATTTTCACAATTTTATTTTTCATGCTGGGGCCGCTTCTTAATGTAAGCTTCACGTCATCAGTGACATAAACCGTTTCAGCATAAACAGCGTCGATTGCAAGTAACAATAAAACAAGGTAATAGATTTTTTTCACAAACATAACTCTAGAGAAATGCCGGTATTCAATGGATTTATGAATACCCAGGCTAACACATAAAGTGTAGCCGGTTTTTTATTTTAAGAGTAGTTCCAGTAATGCTTTTTGGGCATGGAGACGATTTTCTGCCTCTTGGAAAACTACGCTTTGTGGTCCATCAATAACTTCTGCGCTCACTTCTTCCCCTCGATGAGCCGGTAAACAATGCATAAACAGAGCGTCGGGTTTTGCCTGCTTCATAACTTCAGTATTTACTTGAAAATCTGCAAAAGCAATTTCTCGTTGTTTTTGTTCTTCTTCCTGCCCCATGCTGGCCCATACATCAGTGACCACCAAATCAGAATTTTTGGCAGCGGCGGTTGGGGTGTCGAAGAAAGTAATTTGATGCCGGGCTGATTTAACAATTTCAGCATTGGGTTGAAATTGTTTTGGACAACAGATATGTAGCTTATAATTCAGAAGTTTAGCTGCATTGATGTAGGAATGACACATATTGTTACCATCTCCGATCCAGGTTACGATTTTATTTTCGATATTCCCGCGCAATTCCAAATAAGTCTGCATGTCAGCTAACAGTTGGCATGGGTGCAATAGTTCTGTTAAACCGTTAATAACCGGGACGCTGGAAAAATTTGCAAAAGTAGTGACGGTTTTGTGTTGGTGGGTTCTTAGCAAAATGCAATCCACCATGCTGGATATCACTCGGGCGCTGTCTTCAAGAGGTTCTCCCCGCCCTAATTGAGTATCCCTGGGTGACAAAAAAAGGGCGCTGCCACCAAAATGGATCATTCCAGTCTCAAAAGAAATGCGTGTGCGGGTTGATGATTTTTCAAAAATCATGGCCAATACTTTGCCTTTTAAAGGCTGGTAATCAGGATCTCGGTTACTTTTTAATGAGATGGCTCTATTTATGAGCGTTTTGAATTCCTGTGAGGTTAGATCAAGCAGGCTTAAAAAATGTCGGGTTGATTGGCGCATTATTACTTAGTGTGTTCGGTAACAAGTTCTACAAGGGTGTTGACCAATAAGTCAATTTGCTCACGGTTTATCACCAGTGGCGGTAATAATCTGATGACATTACCACTGGTAACATTAATTAATAGATTTTTTAATAACGCTTGTTGTACAAGGTCGGTGCAAGGTTTGGATAGCTCAATGCCTATCATCAAGCCTTTGTGACGAATATTTCTGACTTGGTTGTTGTGCTGCAATTTTTCACTTAGCAAATTGGTAATTAACGCACTTTTGTCTATGGCTTGATCAACAAGTTTTTGTTTTTCTAGCTCATCAAGAACTGCTAGTGCTGCTGCGCAGGCCAGTAAGTTGCCGCCAAAAGTTGATCCATGAGTACCTGCGGTCAATATTTTTCCTGCCTTTTCAGAAGCCAGGCAGGCTCCAATTGGAACTCCGTTTCCAAGTGCCTTTGCCAAAGTGCAAACATCCGGAATAATGTTATTGTATTGAAATGCCAGAAATTTTCCAGTGCGCCCAATTCCGGTTTGTACTTCGTCAAGCATCATTAATAATTGATGTTGATCGCAAATCTTTCTGATTTTGTTTAAATAATCATCCGCAGGAATATTGACGCCTCCTTCACCCTGCACGGGTTCTGCTAAAATCGCAACAATATTTTTATTTTTTTGAATGATATTTTCGATTGCGGCTATGTCGTTAAACGGCGCATGCACAAAACCCTGCAGCAATGGGCCAAAACCTTCTTTTATCTTTGAATTACCTGTCGCGCTAAGTGTTGCTATCGTTCTGCCATGAAAACTTTTTTCCATAACAATAATTGAGGGTTTGGTTATGCCTTGGCTGTGACCATATCGGCGAGCTATTTTGATAGCTGCTTCATTTGCTTCCGCACCGGAATTGCAAAAAAACACAGTCTCCAGCTTGCTGAGCCCACATAATTTTTCTGCTAGTTGTTCTTGAAGATCAATGTTGTATAGGTTAGATGTGTGAATTAAATTTTTACTTTGCTTGCAAATTGCAGAGTGGACTGTTGGATGAGCATGGCCTAAATTACAAACGGCAATACCTGAAATTGCATCGAGGTATCGAATATTATTATTGTCCCATAGCCACGCACCTTCACCGTGCATAAATGAAACTGGCAGGCGTCCGTAGGTTGACATGATATGGCTAGTTGACATAGAGGGAATTCGAAAATTTTGTGTTTTTAATAAAGGAAAAATAGTGCGCTATTAGACACGAAAAACCTTTTATTGTATTGTAGATTTTTAGGAACAGCAATTATTAGAAGTTATTTTTTTAATATTTTCTTTTTTTAGCAAGATATAGTTGATAGAATCACTCAGTTATTAAATGATTAAGGTGATGCAGAATGGACGTAGTCGATAGAATTAAAGAACAAATTGAATCTAACCCGGTTCTTTTATACATGAAAGGCACACCGGATTTCCCGCAGTGCGGATTTTCTGGTCAGGTGACCCAGATTTTAAATACGTGTAAGGCAAAATATGCCTATGTAAATATTTTTGAAGACCCTGAAATCAGAGAAGTGCTTAAAGAATATTCGCAATGGCCTACTTATCCGCAGCTTTATATTAAAGGTGAATTGGTGGGTGGTTGCGATATTGTTATGGACTTATACAATCGAGGAGAATTACAAAAATTGTTGTCTGAAGCTGACAGCATAGAATCGGAGTCATAGCTTAGATTTTTTTAGGCTGGCTTCCAAATTTTCAAGTTGTTTCCAGCGGTTGACGATTTTACAGAATAGTTTGGCTGTTTGTTTGGCATCATAAAGTGCAGAATGCGCCTTGTCGCTATCCCATTCCAGGTCTGCGGCTTGAGCAATTTTGGCAAGAACGGTTTGGCCATACATCAAGCCACCCAGTGTTGCAGTATCAAAAGTACTAAAAGGGTGGAAAGGACTGCGTTTAATTTGGCAGCGTTTGATGGCTGCATTAAGAAAACCAATATCAAAAGCGGGGTTATGGCCAACCAGGATTGCGCGACTGCATTTATTTCGCTTAACAGCTTCCCTAATTGGCTTAAAAATTTGTGATAACGCTTCTTTTTCATTAACTGCCATTCGAAAAGGATGATAAGGGTCAATACCGTTGAATTTTAGTGCTGCTTGATCCAGTTCTGCTCCCTTGAAAGGGAGAATATGTACAGAGTGTGATTCTCTACTGATGAACTGATCAGCTTCATCCAGTTCGACTATGACTGCAGCGAGTTCGAGCAATGGATTTTTTTTGGTATCAAAACCAGCTGTTTCGATATCAACGATAACTGGTAAATAGCTTCTAAAGCGATTTGCGACAGGGTTTTGAATATTTTCCATATTTTGAAACTATATTTATTTCTTGGACGTTCCTTAGGTTTAAATTCCAATGACAGTGAGTTGAGCATACTTTCATAAAAATAACTGATAATTCAGCGGGATGTTGATTTTTGTATTGTTGATTTTTTCATCAGATTTTTTGATAAATTCGCCTCTTGTGATATGTTACCCGATCTTGCTCGTTTCATGTATATTTACATAGCGGAATTGATAATATGGAAGGGGAGGCAAAAAAACCCTGTGTTCCAAAATATGAGGATAATGAATGAAAACAACAAATGTTTTCCCTAAATTGGTTTCTCAGCTTTGTCTGATTCTTTTTGTTGTGATATTAAGTGGCTGTGCCAGTGCTCCCAAAAACCCTGAAGATCCCTGGGAGGATTGGAATCGAGGCGCTCAGAAATTTAATGATAATGTTGATGAATATGTGTTGAAGCCGGTTGCAAAAGGCTATCAATACGTAACACCTGAAATGGTGGATGAAAGTATTACCAATTTTTTTAGTAATCTAAAAGATATTGGGGTTACAGTCAATGATTTGTTGCAGCTAAAATTCAAGCAAAGCGGTATGGATGCCAGTCGTTTTTTAGTTAACTCAACAGTTGGAGTGGCTGGTTTGATCGATGTTGCTTCCATGATTGACTTGCCCAAGCATAATGAAGATTTTGGACAAACTCTAGGTGTATGGGGTGTGCCTTCAGGGCCTTATTTGGTTCTACCTTTTATCGGCCCTAGTTCACCTAGAGGAGCAGCAGGTCTTGTTGGTGATGCTGTTATGCATCCTTTAACATATACATTTCTTGTTGGTGGAAGTTTGTCAACTGCTGCCAGCGCCGCAGCAACCGGAGCGAGATCTGTTGAAGCAGTTGATAAAAGAGCAGATTTCTTGAAGGTAGAAAAGGTGGCAACAGAAGCGGCAATTGATCGTTATGCATATTTCAGAGAGGCGTATAAGCAACGCCGTAAATATTTAATATACGATGGTAATGTGCCTGAAGGCAAGGAATATAATTTTGATGTCGATATCGATATTGATGATGAACTGGATGAGTTGGAATTGTCTGAATAAGCTTTAGTTTATTCTGACTGTCAGGTTAAAAAATATCTCATTCGGATAATTGCCAGGAGATTGCTTCACCTGCCTTGAGTGGAATAAGATGATCGTTGTTCACAGAGTAGTAACCAGGGATGATCCAATTATTTCTTCTCAGGGTGATTTTTTCGGTGTTTCTTGGAAGCTTATAAAAATCAGGGCCGTTGAAGCTGGCAAAAGTTTCTAAATTGCTCAGATTATTGGAACTAGCAAAAATTTCGGCATAAAGTTCAATGGCTGCATGGGCGCTATAACATCCTGCGCAGCCGCAACTATTTTCTTTTTTGAATTGTAAATGCGGCGCGCTGTCGGTTCCCAGGAAAAATTTAGGGTGACCGCTGGTTGCTGCGGCAATTAGTGCCAGCCGATGTTGTTCCCGTTTAATAATGGGTAAACAATAATGATGGGGGCGAATGCCGCCAGCAAGAATTGCATTACGATTAAACATCAAATGTTGCGGGGTGATGGTTGCAGCAATTTTTTTTGAAGCAGCATGAACAAATTGTACTGCTTCCTCTGTAGTGACATGTTCCAAAACGATGCGTAATTCGGGGAAATCTGCAATAATTTTGGGGAGAATTTTGTCAACAAACACTCTCTCACGATCAAAAATATCACATTCCGGGGTTGTGATCTCGCCATGAATTAAAAGTGGTATGTCGTGTTTTTGCATGGCCTCGAATATGGGAAAGATGTTGTCTAATTGAGTGACTCCTGAATCCGAATTTGTGGTTGCGCCAGCAGGATATAATTTGCAGGCAAAAACATAAGGCGATGCAGCGGCTACTTTGATTTCTGAAACATGGATCGTGTCTGTCAGATACAATGTCATGAGTGGCTGAAACTTCAAATTTTCAGGAACTGCCTGGATAATTTCCTGATAATAATTTTCCGCCAGCTTAACAGTTGTAATGGGCGGATTGAGATTGGGCATGATAATCGCCCTTGCAAACTGTCTGGCAGTATGGGGAATAACAGTTTTTAACATGGCGCCAGTTCGTACATGCAAATGCCAGTCATCGGGCCGGGTAATCGTTATTTGTTCCATTAAACTACTTTTTTAAACTAAAATAGATATTTTATACTTTACTAAACTGAATTTTGAGCATTTCGAAAATTTAGTTTTACAGAGGGTATTTATATGACTCTTGAAAATAACAAATTCAGCCCATATTTAATTGTCGATATGTTTTTAGCTATGGCTAAATTAAATATGGTTTTTATTCAAAGTCTTTAACTAATTTTTTATTCTGGAGTGGGTAATGCCAATTTACGAATATGTATGTCAAGCATGCGGTCATGAACATGAAGCTTTGGCAACAGTGAACGATAATCCTTTGGAGACTTGTCTAGTTTGTAAGCAAGCTGAGGTGAAAAAGAAAATTATAGCA
>JALXCS010000304.1 GCA_026990815.1 Methylomonas sp.
CTTCGTCATTACTGGATACAATCTTCACTGACATGTCTGCACACCCTTCTCATGTTGTTTCGAGAAAGACTAACAAACTTGCTGTTTTATTGAAAGAATTATTTACATCAATTTGTAGCTATACCCGTTTCTGGGTGAGAGCTAACTAGATAAATAGATGCACTAAACACCATTGCAACGGGCAAGGTAATTAGCCATGAAAGGATGATTCTTCGGATAACTTTCGCATCTCTTTTTTTACTAATCATACCAATTCCAAAAATTGCACCTACTGAAACATGTGTCGTTGAAACAGGGACTCCGAATTTACTTGCAATAAGAACCAAAAAGCTAGTAACAAGATTAGCCGAAAAGCCTTGTCCATGATTAATTCCGGTAATTTTTTTACTCATCGTTTCTGCTACCCGACGTGCATTTAATAACCCACCAATTGCCATGCCGATTGCAATAGCTGTCATTCCATAATGAATGTTAAACATTCCTACAGCAACTAATAAGCCTGCAATTTTAGGAGTATCATTTAACCCACGGGCAAAAGATACCGCTATAGCGCTTAAAATATGTGCAATATCTAACAATTTTTGCATTGAAACCCCAAAGGCTTTGTCAGTATAAAGCTCAACACATTCCTGTTTGTCTGCAATGGTTACAGCGGGTTGTAATAATTCCGCTTTCGTCATTGTATTTGCTAAAGGAATAAACTCTTTTTGTTCACCAATACAAAGACAACTTTCTTTCGTAAGTCCCAAAACTTTTCGGATTCGGGTAAAGGTTCCGTAAACACATACACTAAGCACAAAAGCAATCAAAGGACTGACAAGTAAAGGGATGAAAAAAACACTACCTAGTTGATAAAAATTGACATCCATACCTACAGCCATAATACCAGTGCCCAGCAAACCACCCACGAGACTGTGAGTGGTTGAAATTGGAAAGCCTAAATATGAAGCCAATAAAACGGTACAACCCGCACCAAAGCCAGTGGCAACTAAAAAACTTGCTGTTACTGCAATATCCTGTGGTACCAATCCTTTTCCAGAAAAGTTTGCAATTAAGCTTTGCGCAAAAAATATGGCGCTTATAGAACCCAAGAAAGTTGCCACTGTAGCAATAGTAATCGCTGTTTTATAGCCTATGGTGTTACTACCATAAAGTGTTGCAACACCTTTAAAATTATCATTTGCTCCATTGGTATAGGCTAGGAATAGTGCTGTAAATAAAAGTAGAAAAATCATCATAATAATTCTCAATATCAATAATTTAAAATTCAACTATTAGTCGTGGTTATGACAAATTCCTTACATAAATTAAGCACGTAACGTGTAAAAGTGCATCGTGATACACTTATTTTCAACACGCTGGATAACGCTTCGCTAATCCTGTTTACGGGTTAAATGACAAATACCCCTAACGAATAGGTTAGATGGTGATTCGAGTGCAGTGCGGAGCCACCATCTGAACTGTTTGTTGGGCAAGCCCGATAGCTTACATTAATTGATGAATGGCGCTACGGAAAATAGCTTTTTGTGGATTGCTCTGATCTGAGTGATCAAAATCCTTTTTTAATTTGCAATGCTTCCGATGATGGCAGTTTTATTCCTGCCAATGATTTTCGCTACATTTCTTGCTGGTTTGCCAGTTTTTAAGCAACCGGTCTCCTCAACCTGAAAGGAGCTGTCTGGTGGGTGATGCAAACGAGTCCAAATTCACATAATTGCATAAAGAATGTTAAAAAAATACGCGAATTTAACAACTGACTTACCTTTTTATCCACCTAATTCGTTGGCCTTATTTTTTCCTTACCAGACTATCAAGCAGAACATCCTCACCATTGCGCCTGGAATCAACGAGTACTAATACATAAACTTGCTCTTCCGAAATACGGTACATGATGTGGCTACACTACCCCGGACACACGAATTACAATATTCCAAAAATCAAGAATAAAGAAACAGTGTTGCTTTTTTGTGGGAGCGGCTTTAGCTGCGAAAGAGCGGCGTCAATGTACTAATCGCGGCTGAAGCCGCTCCCCATTCAATTACTTTTTTTGGAAAGTGACTGAAACTTCTACGTAATCAGGAATGATAATTTTGTGAGCAAATGACCCACAGCAATCATGTCTTAATTGAGCAAGTGAGGGATTGTGCCTTGTGTACTCAGCATTTGCCGTTGGGGGCTAAGCCTGTTATTCAGGTTCACCCAAAAGCCAGGATTCTCATTACAGGCCAAGCGCTTGGCAGAAAAGTTTATGAAACAGGTATTCCATATTAATAATCCAAAACCGGCCAACGACTTAGAGAATAGATGGGGATAAGCTTAGAATTATTTTATACTCCAACAATTTTAGCTATTTTGCCGATGGGTTTTTGTTACCCAGGCACTGGAAAATCGGGTGATTTATCCCCTCGCCACGAATGTGCATCACAATGGCGGAATGCTTTCAATATGATGGAGAATATTCAACTTACGTTGATTATTGGCAAATATGTGCAAGATTGGCATCTTGGAGCCAGCCAAAAATCCAATCTGACTGAAACTGTTAAAGCCTGGAAGGAATATTAGTCACCAAATTGCGTTTACCGTATCCAAGCCCTAGAAATAATCGGTGGTTAAAAAAGAACCCCTGGTTTGAAGATGAGGTATTGCCGGCCTTGGAATGGAAGATTGCAGAAGTAATACCGGATTGAACCAAGTGTGCCGCAATACAGACATTCTCTTTCGAACTTATGCCATTTCTGAGAATTGCCAATTTTTCTCAGGTCAGTTGTGAAGGATTTTAGACAATTGAATCCCCCAACCTAAATTAATCATGAGTAATTTTCTCAAATTTAATTTATAAATTTGACCTTGTGATTTCAACTGACTGCCCCCATCTAGTCAAATGAGCAAAGCTTAAAATTTAATTGGTTAAGGAGGAAATTGCTATGGCTACACGTGAATTACCAAAATCTGAATGGCAGAGTTATTTTGATAATGTTTCCAGACAATTGAAAGCAGCCCGGGCAGAACTTGAGGTGGCGAGTATGAATTTGGGGGATCAGATAGAGACAGAATGGGTTTCAATTTATGGTATGACTTATGATCCCAAAGATGATTTGGTTGAGTTCGTATTGGAAGGACTGGATCACCTGATTCGTAGACCAAAACAGATTTTTATCGATGAAGGTGCTGAATGGTTGGTTAGTGTTGAAATTGTCGATTCCGATGATGTCCAATATATCGCCAAATTGAAACAAGTTCTGAAACAATCAGAGGCTTGAGCAGCGTAAATATTTTACCTCGGATATTTTTGATGGCCCAGTGGCTTGTTCCGGTGTTAAAATATAACGGATAAGGTTATGTCGTGATCGCGAAGCGAGCCACGACATGAACCGTTTGTGTGTGCCCGGCATGGGCATGATTTTATGGGGTGAAAGTCCCCTGTACATTATTCGGAAAGGTGTCATGTTCGGTGCCTGTAAAAAGTACTAGCCGACGGCAAGTGCGGAAGGGCGACCGACCGTGTGAAAGAAGCCCGAGTGCAAAACTGCGAGCCAACGAACAGAAACTGGATATAAGGCCGAACCCTAGGGCGAGTCAGCACAACATGACGAAGCCCACCGGATCCCTGGGGGATGGTAAATTCAGTGGTTGTGCAGTGAAAGATCATGCTCTTACCCGGGGAGATCTGCCCGACTTTGCGATCACAATAGGGTGATAGCGCTTTTTGTAGTAATGCATGAAGTGATTGGGCAGTGTGTAGTGGTCTAATAAACTTGCACCTCAAAATGAGATAAAATTCGCGAATTCAACTTCGAAGTGCAATTTTAGTATTCATGCAGCCTTACGCTGAGCATTTCCAAAAAAAACTTCATGAGGGGTTTTAAAATTCAGCGTTTTTCGTGGACGATGATTAAGTCTGTTCATGACCGCTTCGACT
>JALXCS010000305.1 GCA_026990815.1 Methylomonas sp.
GTTTTGAATATTTTCAAAATATAAATCAAGTTTGTCATATTCGCTATTTTTTATTTTTTTAAGCCCGAAATTGGAAAAACTTAAAATGGAATGCATGGGAGTACGTAATTCATGCGACATATTCGTTAAAAATTCAGATTTTGCCTGATTGGCATCTTCTGCAATTTTTTTTAATTTGTCTGAATGTTCTTTAGCTTGTTGCAGGGAGTCTCGAAGCTTTTTTTCCTTATCGATACTATTGACTATCCATATTGAGCCTTTATCCGGCGATTCAAGATCAATAGATTGCCCGATAAGTTGGCACCAAAACTCAGTGCCAGATTTATGTTTCATTAATCGTTCGGTACGATAGACTTCTCCAGCGAGCATAACCTCATAAGCATTCCGACCAACTTCAATGAAATCTTGTTTATTAACATAAAAGGATTCTGTGGTTTGGTTGAGGATTTCGTGTTTATTCCAGCCAAACATGTCTTCCCAATACTGGTTGATTTGGAAAAAACGACGATCTTTTAAGTAGCCAATACCGACAGGAATATTATCGAAAATAATGTTTTTTTCATTATTCAGGTATTGATATTTGATCTCTGCATTTTTTCTTTCGGTAATATCTCTGGAAACCCCCAATAGGCCAACAATTTGATCAGCAGATCCCAAATAAGGGGTTTTTAGGGTTTCCAGCAATACTTTTCTGCCGTCAGGATAAGTTACCCATTCGACATTTATTCTGGGTGCGCAAGCTGCCAGCGTCTGTCGATCCTTTTTTTGAAAAAATGCGGCAACTTCATCTGGGAACAAGTCATAATCAGTTTTACCAATCAGTTTTGCTTCATCAAGATTAATGAATTTTTCAAACGCCAGATTACAACCCACGTATTTTCCATCTAAATCTTTATAGAAAATAAGATCCGGAATGGAATCAATAATCGAACGAAGTAATTTGGTTTGTTTTAATACTTCTTGCTGGCTCTTTTCTAGACAAGTTTTGGCGTGGAGTAATTCAGTTGTTTTAATAGCATCAGTAACATCCAGATGCATTCCCTGGCAGAATAGTGGTTTACCTTCTGCATCCCGAATAATTCGGGCTTTTACGTTAATCCAGCGAATCTCTTTTGGAGTATTGATGCGATATTCTAATTCAAATTCATTGTCTGATGCTGCTGCGGCTACCTGAAATTTACGTTCGGTTTCTTCAATATCGTCCGGGTGAACTAGTTTACGCCAAGCAGCATAATCGTTAAGAAAACTTTCAGGTTTAACATGAAATATGGAATAGCTGCGGTCATCCCAATAAATAATATCTTCTTCAAAGTTATAATGGAAAATTCCTGCTTTCGCAGCATCCAGAGCAATGTCTAGTTGAAAGTGTTTGTTGGGAGTGTTCTGGTTTTCTTTGTTTTGCTGGGTAATGTCGTGACAGATCGCAAAAAATCGACAATATTCATCTTGTGGTTCGGCGTAGAAATTAAGAGAAACAACAATTTGATTTCCTTTGAATGTTTGGTAGTGATAAACAAGATTTTTGCATTTGCCTGATTTAATTGTATTTAAGATTGATTGGAAATTTTTGTTGATTGTCGCGGGCGTTGTTTTGTCATAAATTCGCCTCCCAATAATATCGGAAATTGAATTTGCCTCTAAAAGATCGCAGTACGCTTGATTGGCTTCTAGAATATGGCCCGAGGCATCAAATTCAATAAAGCCAGTAGCTGTTTTGTCTAATATGGTTTGCATGCGCTGGTTTTGCATGTTGGTAAGTTTTGAACTCAAATTATCGTATATTTGTTGAAAATAAGGCTGAATAATTGATGCAAATATGTGATTTTGATAACAAAACCAAGTATAGACCATAAAACCGATATTCCTGGAGTAAGTAGGTGTCAAAATTTGTTGGTTACCAACTTAGTTGTTGCATTGCACAACAGAATAATTAATGGGAACTGTATTTGTTAATTGTTATCATAGAGGGTTTGAGATTGATTGTTAGCTTGGGCATTTTATGGGGCATCTGGAAACTGAAAAAATATCTCTAACGGTAAAAGCCTTATGCTGTATTCGGGATGACCGAATATTATTTGAAGATTTGAATTTTGAGGTTGGTGCTGAACAGGTGCTTTTACTGGAAGGCAAAAATGGCAGCGGAAAAACCTCGTTATTACGGATTTTATGTGGATTTAGGGAACCGGATGCGGGGGAAGTGTTCTGGTGCGGACAAACTTTAAATAATCAATATTATGCGCAAATGATGTATGTTGGTCATCAAGATGGCGTCAAACATGAACTGACGGTACGTGAAAATCTGTTGATGACCTTGGCGTTGGGAATTCCTGGAAGCTGTTTAATAGAACAAGCATTAGAAAAAGTCCATTTGCAAGGTTATGATGAGGTGTTGGTGCAGTCATTGTCGGCAGGACAAAAGCGCCGTTTGTCGTTAGCAAGGTTGTTAATAACCAATAACAAGCTATGGATTCTTGATGAACCTTTTACTTCTTTGGATAAGAATGGCATTACTATTGTTGAAACATTGATGGCAGATCATATTCAGCAAGGTGGTATGATTGTGATGACCTCGCATCATGATGTCAGGTTGCCTGGGATAAACACTCTGCAAATTAATCTTTCCTGATGTCCTTGTTTCAAGCTTTTATCGCAATCATTCGGCGTGATTTGCTGTTGGCATTTCGACGCAGGGCAGAAATAATGAATCCTTTGTTTTTTTTCATCATTGTTGTCACTTTATTTCCATTAGGAGTTGGCGCTCAGCCTCATTTATTACAAACCATAGCGCCAGGGATTATTTGGGTTTCTGCATTGTTGGCGGCGATGTTATCGCTTGACGGGTTGTTTCGGTCCGATTTTGACGATGGTTCCTTGGAGCAGATTTTACTGAGTTCTCATCCTACATCAGTACTGATTCTTGGCAAAATATTTGCCCATTGGCTGGTGACCGGTTTGCCATTGATTTTGGTGGCGCCGCTATTAGCAGAATTTTTGGGTATGCATACGGATGCCTTATGGGTATTGATAAAAACACTGGTTTTGGGTACCCCGGTTCTAAGTTTGATTGGCGCTATCGGTGTCGCGTTAACCGTTGGCTTGCGCCGTGGCGGTATGATTTTATCGTTATTGGTTTTGCCTTTATATGTTCCGGTGTTGATTTTTGCCAGCAATGCTGTGGAAATGGCGAGTGGCGGTTTGCCGGTTGATGCCCAAATGAATATTTTGTTGTCTATTTTATGTTTGGCGTTGGTACTGGCGCCTTTGCCAGCTTCTGCAGCATTAAAAATGAGTATGAGCTAGTTTTGCTGTAAAATTAACCAGTTTTGAAATAATTTAGTATTGAAAAGATGTCGATAATTCCCAAGCCAATAGGATTATTTTTCCATCGAATGGCTTCCCCACCCCATTTCTATAATTTAACCGGCCGATGGATTCCCTGGTTAAGCTGGATTTTTCTGATTTTGGTGGTGATTGGCCTTTATGGCGGACTGGTTTTAGCGCCTGCTGATTACCAACAAGGCGACAGCTTCAGGATCATTTATATTCATGTGCCAAGCGCCTGGATGTCCTTATTCATTTATGTGGTGATGGCAGTCGCGGGAGGTATTGGTTTGGTTTGGCGCATCAAACTGGCGGAAATAGTCGCGATCAGTAGTGCTTCGGTAGGCGCTGGTTTTACTTTTATTGCCTTGGTGACAGGGTCTTTATGGGGAAAACCCATGTGGGGAACCTGGTGGGTTTGGGATGCAAGGCTCACTTCAGAATTAATTTTATTGTTTCTGTATCTGGGGGTAATCGGTTTATACGGAGCCATCGATGACAAACGAACCGCATCCAGGGCGGTTGCCATTTTGGCTTTGGTTGGGGTTGTTAATATTCCCATCATCCACTATTCGGTAGAATGGTGGAATACCTTG
>JALXCS010000306.1 GCA_026990815.1 Methylomonas sp.
GTGGTGATCCAGAATGTGCTATCGCCTGCCCGACTACGGCAATTACTTATGTTGATGCCGAAAATACGGGGCTTGCCAGAATGCAGGCCCATGCAGCACAATCCATTAAAGATTTGTAGGAGGTTATGATGGCCTGGACAAGAAATATTTTACGCATCAATTTAACAACCCTTAGCTGTAAAAAAGAGCCCCTTAATATGGAATGGGCTGGTCAATATCTGGGCCAACGCGGCCTGGCGACAAAATATCTTACTGAAGAAATCGATCCGAAAGTCGCCCCCCTCTCACCTGAAAACAAATTAATCATGACTACTGGCCCATTAACCGGCACGATGGCTTCAACGGCGGGTCGTTATTCGGTAGTCACCAAAAGTCCTTTGACGGGTGCCATTGCATGTTCCAATTCCGGTGGCTTTATCGGCATGGAGTTTAAAAATGCCGGCTGGGACATGATTATTTTTGAAGGCAAAGCACCCTATCCCGTTTATCTTTATATTGAAAATGAACAAGCCGAATTATTATCGGCTGATGAAATCTGGGGTAAAACAGCCTGGGCAACCGATGAATGGCTGCATAATCAACACCAAGACCCGTTGCTACGCATTGCCACCATTGGCCGTTCTGCTGAAAAAGGCTGCTTATTTGCGGCCATTATTAATGATTTGCATCGTGCCGCCGGTCGCTCTGGTGTTGGTACGGTAATGGCTTCAAAAAACCTTAAAGCGGTTGCGGTGCGTGGCACTAAAGGTGTTGGCAATATTAAAGACCCGGCTGCATTTATGAAGGCGGTTAATGACGGTAAAAAAGTCCTAGCTGAGAATCCAGTGACTGGGGAGGGCTTGCCCACTTATGGCACCCAGGTTTTAATGAACGTCATTAATGAAGTCGGTGCCATGCCGACTCGAAACATGCAGGAAGTGCAATTCGAAGGCGCGGAAAAAATATCCGGTGAAGCCATGCATGAGCCACGTCCAACCGATGGCAAACCCAATCTTGTCACTAATGCTGGCTGCTTTGCGTGCACCATCGCTTGCGGCAGAATTTCCACCATTGATAATGGTCATTTCAGTATTCAGCATAAACCGCAATATTTCGGTGCATCTGGTGGTCTTGAATATGAATCTGCCTGGGCTTTTGGTTCTGATACCGGCGTAGATGATCTGGATGCACTGACTTATGTAAATTTCCTCTGCAATGAAGACGGCATGGACCCGATTACGCTGGGCTCAACCATTGCCGCCGCCATGGAAATGTTTGAACAGGGCAATCTGAATCTGGAAGATACCGGTGGCTTGGAACTGAGATTTGGTTCCACGAAAACTTTGGTTGAAATCGTTGAATTAACTGCGCGTGGGGAGGGCTTCGGCAAGGAAATTGGCCTGGGCTCTAAACGCTTGTGTGAAAAATATGGCCGCCCGGAATTATCCATGACCGTCAAAGGCCAGGAATTTCCCGCTTACGATCCACGCGGCATCCAGGGCATGGGTTTAGCTTATGCGACATCTAATCGTGGCGCCTGTCATTTAAGAGGGTATACCGTGTCTTCTGAAGTGATGGGGATACCGGAAAAAACCGACCCTTTAGTCACAGAAGGTAAAGCCGAACTGGTCAAGGCTTTTCAGGATGCGACTGCAGCAGTGGATTCTTCCGGTTTATGTGTATTTTCCACATTTGCCTGGTCTATGGCTGACATTGCACCACAAATTCAGGCTGCCTGCGGCGATGAGTGGACTATGGAAGCACTGCTCGAAGCAGGGGAGAGAATCTGGAATCTGGAACGAAAATTTAATATGGATGCTGGCTTGAGGGGTGCTGACGATACTCTTCCAAAACGCTTGCTCAAAGAAGCGGCCAAAACTGGTCCTGCCGCGGGTCATGTCAATGATTTACATAAAATGTTGCCAGAATATTATCAGCTTAGAGGCTGGAGCCAGGATGGCGTACCTACCAAGGAAATTTTGAACCGTTTAGGTATTATTTAGGAGGTTATCATGCATCATGTCATCATCGGCGCTGGTCCTAGCGGAGTTACCGCTGCCGAACATTTAAGAAAACTTGATAGCCAATGTGACATCACTATAGTTGGTGATGAGCCTGAACCACCTTATTCCCGAATGGCGCTACCGTATTATTTGATTAAAAAAATTGATGAAAGTGGCACCTATTTAAGAACCGCCAATGATCATTTTCAAAAACAAAACATCAAAATTATTCAGCAACGGGTAAAAAAAATCATTCCAGAGCAGAAAAAACTTAATTTAGATGATGGCTGCAGCATTCAATATGATTCCTTATTAATTGCCACCGGTTCAAGGCCTGTGAAGCCTCCTGTTCCAGGAATCAAATTGCCTGAAATTTATAATTGCTGGACTCTCGAAGACGCCAGAAAAATCAGCCAGCATGCCAAACCAGGTAGTCGCGTTGTGCTAATGGGCGCTGGATTTATTGGCTGTATTATTCTTGAAGCGCTGTTTAAAAGTGGCGCCGACTTGACTGTCGTTGAAATGGGCGACCGCATGGTGCCCCGCATGATGAATAAAAAGGCAGGGCGATTAATCCAAAAATGGTGTGAAAATAAAGGTATTAAAATTCATACCCAGAGAAAAATTACTGCTTTCTCCAAAGGCAATGATAAATTACAAATTACGCTGGATAATCAGCAAACCCTGGTTGCAGATTTTGTGGTTTGTGCGACCGGAGTAAAAGCCAATATTGATTTTTTGCTCGGCAGTGGCATTAAAACAGAACATGGTATTTTGGTTGGTCACCATTTACAAACTAATATTCCTGGTATTTATGCTGTAGGTGATGTTGCACAAGGTCTGGATTTTTCGACAGGCAAATTTTCTGTTCAGGCCATCCAACCGACTGCTACAGATCACGGCGTTTTAGCGGCACTCAATATGGTGGGCTCCAAAAAAGCTATCCATCGGGGAAACATTAACATGAATGTTCTTGATACATTGGGATTGATCGCTTGTTCCTTTGGTTTATGGCAAGGTGTCGAGGAGGGTGAACATGCTGAACAATATAACCCTGAACGATTCCGGTATATCAATTTGCAATTTGATGGTGAATATCTGATTGGGGCCACGGCTATTGGACTGACGCAACATGTTGGTGTTTTACGCGGTCTAATCCAAAGCAAAATCAAGCTTGGTGAGTGGAAAGACAGATTAATTCATGACCCACTTCGAATTATGGAAGCTTATTTAAGTAGAACTCAGACCATTGGTCATAACACTGAAATATTGTGAAAATTACGGTCAAACTTTTTGCCAGTTTTCGCCAATATCTGCCCGTTGAAAACCGAGCCGAGGGTATCTCAATGCAAATTAATGAATCAACGACACCTCATCAAATTCTAAAACAATTGAAAGTACCAATTGATCAGGCACATTTATTATTAGTAAACGGATCATTCATAGAACCTGAAAAAAGAGACCAGTCTATTTTCAAAAACAATGATATTTTAGCCGTATGGCCTGCTGTTGCTGGTGGTTAAGGAATTATCTAAAACCATGACTTTGACAAAGGAAAATCTGTTCAGATGTTTGCCCTTACTCTTTAACTCTACCGAGTTCCAGATTGAACAGAATATTGTTTATTATCGTGATGCAGGTAAGCATCTCGAAATTCACATTCAGGAACTACCTATTTTGTCACTTGGGTCCCTTCAGCTACCACAATTACTTTTGAAATTTCGGTTTCATAACCATACCGATATTCAAATTGACAAATTTATGAAGCTTTTTAAACAGACAAATCAAAGAGGAGGCGGATGAAGATAAGCGTAAGCGTCCAGCCCAAAACCAAAAAAACCCAAGCCATGAAAATGACTTGGGTTTTAAATTAAAAGCCTGGCAATTTCCTACTTTCACATGGCTAACTGCCACACTA
>JALXCS010000307.1 GCA_026990815.1 Methylomonas sp.
TTTCCTCATTCTTTGGTCGGATTGAAAAAGCTTGAACTATACATCAGCTGGCCCTTCCATTTCCATTAAAATGAATTGCACTTATGAGTTGAATCTAGGTTAGTAAAAACTTCATGTTATTCTCCTTGTTGAAAAAAAGTAATCAATATCTGTGTAATTTAAAAGTGAATTACCCTTCCTCTTCAAAAATGAGATCAATTAGTCACTACAACTGATCCGAAAGCGATCATTCAGGCCGAGAGTTGTAAAATAAGTGTATATTGACTTTGAACAAGCACATGTCGGTCCAGTGCATTATTCGCATAATTATTAATATTTATTAGCGAATTTTCGGGTTGTTCCTGGAGTTGTGTTTGCCAGCTGATGGACCGGGTTGTTTACCGAACATTGACTTAAACATTGCCAGATCAGAGAAGCTTACCGTTCCATTGCCGTCAAAATCAGCATCGGAACTATTTGTCCCAAAAACAGATTTGAACAAAGTTAGGTCACCAAAGCTAACGAAACCATTATTGTCGAGGTCTGCATCACAGGCGTTTCCATAACCATCACCATTTGAATCAGTTTGCTCTGGATTAGCAACCAGAGTGCAGTTGTCAGCGACATCGAGTATCCCGTCAGCGTCAGTGTCGAGAAACGGATTTGTGAGCCTGTACAGTCCGCCACAATTTGGAGCGATGTAAAGCTGATCGCCAGTTGTTGAAAAACGTATGAATTCAATATCCTTGTCGGGAAAGTCATTCAGTTCATCAGCAACTCGGAATGTACCAGTCTGGCCACCGTTCTCGCTAACATAGACCTGGGTGTGAGCGTAATGATCAAAAAATGGATTGGCAGTGACGCCGAGTAATATCCGGGCCGTGTTTGCTGGATCAACAGACAGGGTAAATCGTTTAAAATCAAAAGTCTGCTGGTCGCCGAGTAAAACGCCGGGTAAGGTTGTTAAATGGTCATAATTAGCCGTAATCGCCCAGTCAATGACAGAGAGATTATTCAGGTCAAACACGGTTTGAAACAGGGCAGGGCCCCAATCATATTGACCAACAGCCAATAACACAGTTTGACCTGCGCTGTTGGTGGCAAACGCAAAATCATGTGGCGCGCGTACTTCCTGCCCTGTTGTTGAATGATTGAGGCTTATGCAATCAGGCACAGCCTGGTCGCCCCGGTAAACAAAAAACCCGGTCGTTGGGTCTGGATCAACCCCGTTACTGATGCGGATGGTCTGTTCTGAAAGAACCGAGAAAAATATTCGATCCGGATGGTTCGCGCTGGTATAAACTTTCTTGACGAGGCGGTTATTGACTGGACAGCCCGCCGCGTTGATTTGATTCCACTGGTTACCTGCCGGGGCTGCAGGACGATAACGATATAATCCCTGTCCTGTGCCTGCGTAGAGACCGCGTGCATCCGCGTTTGTGGAATAATCCAGCGCAATATCGTAGACAGTAAGATCAGCGGGCAAGCCGTTATTGGAAAGACTGCAGTCGGCCCCACAGGAACCGCCAATTGATTTCCAGAGATTATCGGCCGGTTTTCTGACAGCGATATTCTGGCCGTTCGCAGCATCGCCGAAAACACGTGCCGCATACACAAATCCCGTTGCTGGATCTTGCTCGATGGCTTGCGCGAAATTAAATTGATCTGCGCCATCATCTGTCAATGTCCAGCTGACGCCAGCATCGGCGGAAAATAAAACACCGGCATCGTAACCCGCCAGAAACAACTGATTTCCGCTATCATCGACAACCATGTCAAGCGCGCAATAATCAGTAAAACCATTACCTTTCCAGAATCCATTGGCAAGCGGATCAGAATCGAACAGATCAAACTGATAAGCGGAGACCGTATCATTGTAGTTGGCAAGGGTCGCCCCGCGAAAATGAGTAAACATAAAATCAGGGCGAGGCGCTGACCAGTCCAGAATATCGAAATCAAACACCGTCGGCCCATTCTGATTAGCCCACAAACCTTGTGTGGTTCCGCCTTCAAAACATGGTTCAGAACCACACTGAGTCACTTTGCTGTGATGTTTCCAGCTCCCGTTATCATATTCAATGATGCCCGCTTCCAGAAAAGTTGCGGTAATGAAGAAATGATGTTCATCAGCAGGATCAACGGCAATGTGGTTATAGTAGGTTCCGTTCCAGGGGCGCGGCAGCGTCTCATTACAGCGTAAGTAATGATAAACCTCGCCGCCAGGATCTGGCAATTCCCGAAATAAAGATATCCAGGTCAATCCACCATCGATACTTTTGTATGGCCCTCCGGTTGCCCGAGTCAAACTGACATCATTGAATTCTTCCTCACAGCCAGCAGTCATATTCATATGACCAAAATCATCCAGAGTTGCAAACAAGTGGGTGTTTCCATCAGCAGTGATATAAACATCCAAGTCACTCAGCGTAGCATGGCTTGCGCCCATGTAGTCGGTCACAGGTAAAGGCTGACAAGCAGGTTCAGTACATCGGGGGCGGTTCATTAGCGCAGCGTCACAAAGATCAGCAGTACACGGTTTCCAGCTGCCACTGTTAAGGATATATAACTGATCTCTGCCCAGCTCATACCAGGTTGTTCCACCATCATAGGTGGCATACAGACCACGGTTGGACGCGATAAAAACAGTGTTATCGCCTTGTGGGTGGATTACTACGCGCGCAGTTAGAGGTCCGATAGCTGGATCATCAGCAACTGGAATGTGCAAGACCGGTGTCCATGTTTCCCCTTGATCTACCGATTTGTAAACGGTATGCGTATCATTGATCCGGTAGTCAGCCGACACCGCTTCGCCGATTGTTGCCCAAACGATGTCCGGATTGCCAGGCGTTGACCGGATCGAATAAACCGGGTGGGTAAAATCATAAGGCTCGGCGACAAAGCCATTTTCTTTCAATTCCCAACTGTCACCCAGATCATGACTGATGTAAACACCGTCTGAAGTCGCAAGGAAGATAATGACATTCGACTGGTTGTCCACAACAATCTGACTGTCATGGATTTGTTTGGTCATGAGCCCGTTGGCAATCATTTGATAGCTGTGACCACCATCAACTGTTCGAAACACACCGCCAACATCCGTGCCAAAAATCATCATCGATGGATCAACCGGATTAACTGCAGAGGTTATCACCGCTCCACCACCACCCGGCGCAATCATTTTAAATGCTGTTTGCGCCAGTCCGATCCTGGCAAAAATGAGAAACACAAACACCCGAATAAAAAAATGTTTCCTGTTCGCTCGCATCACTCTGACTTTCATGAATTCATCCTGGGTTTCAATTGTTGAATTGTCGTTAATGGTATCATTTTTTCAAACATATCTCGTTGGGTGTAACTGCTCAACGTAATCTTTCATTACCTGGATTATTCACCCCACAATTTAGAAAGGTGAAAGTACGGAGTTTACCGGTAAAATGAGTACTTTCCAGACAGCGATGGGACAAAAGAGCAGGTAAGCTAGTACTTCGTCGATATAGGATTGTAACTACTCACCCCCAAAACCAGAAGCCTTGCCCGCCAAAGCTAATTGAATAGCAATCAGCGGATTAACGCCTTTATTGGTCATCGTTTGCAAATAGCTGGAAATCCGACAGTAAGCCTGGGCATAAACTTCAGAGCGAAAACAACCGGAGACCTTTTGTTTCACCTTGGCCATTCTAAAATCCCTTTCGGCACGATTGTTGGTAAAAGGGACGTTGGGATTACGGGCAAACAATAGCACAGAAGCTTCATGATTGTTGAGTCGCTCCCATAAATTATGAGCATCGGATTTCGCTATTTTTCCCCGTTTTCCTGTCGGCTTGTCTGGAATGGCAGGCAATTCTTTTTCACCTTTGCCCAGGATGTTTCGATAGCGTCTGTGCAGGTTGGTCAGCGCTCGGCTGGGTAATT
>JALXCS010000308.1 GCA_026990815.1 Methylomonas sp.
CTGAAATGACAGCAGATGAAGTTGCACAGGTTTGCGAATTGAATGAGCAGGATGTAAATCATTTTTTTCAGTTATTTATCAAGACTGAAAAAGTGGTGACGTTGTATTCCCAAGGGATTAACCAATCCTCATCAGGAACCGATAAATCAAATGCCATTATTAATTGTTATTTGATAACGGGTCGAATCGGAAAGCCTGCAATGGGTCCGTTTTCGATAACGGGTCAGCCAAATGCAATGGGTGGGCGAGAGGTCGGTGCATTAAGCAATCAGCTGGCTGCGCATATGGAGCTGGATAATCATGAACATCACGATCTGGTTTCGTGTTTTTGGCAAACAGATAATTTGGCATCAACTTCTGGCCTAAAAGCGGTTGACATGTTTGAAGCCGTAGGTAATGGAAAAGTCAAGGCCATTTGGGTAATTGCGACCAATCCAGTTGTAACCTTACCCAATGCGGATAAGGTCCGTAAAGCGATAGAGAACTGTGACTTGGTAATTGTCTCCGAATGTGAACTTAATACCGGAACCGCTGCAAGGGCGGATATTTTATTACCTGCATTAGCTTGGGGTGAAAAAACCGGAACAGTTACAAATTCGGAGAGAAGAATTTCCCGTCAACGTAGTTTTTTGTCTCATCCCGGGGAGGCGGAAGAAGATTGGTGGATTTTATCAGAAGTAGCAAAACGTATGGGTTTTGGTCACGCATTTAATTACCAGTCCTCTGCTGATATTTTTAGAGAACATGCCGCATTATCTGGTTTTGAAAATAATGGTAAACGTGATTTTGATATTAGTGGGCTTGCTGAACTCAGTAATCAACAATATGATAATCTGCTACCTGTTCAATGGCCGATAACATCGGGAAATCTTTCTGGAACGAAACGGATGTTTGAAAACAAACGTTTTTTTACTGTTACAGGTAAAGCAAAGTTAATTCCGGTTATACCGAGACTACCTCAAAATGCTACTAACTCTGAATATCCCTTGATACTGAATACCGGGCGCGTCCGTGACCAATGGCATACCATGACCCGAACAGCTCGATCACCACGATTAAATACCCATATTTCAGAACCATTGGTACAAATTAATCCAGTTGATGCGAATAATTACCAATTAAAACATGGCGCTATTGCTAAGCTCAAAAGTGACTGGGGAAATATGTTGGCACGGGTTGTCGTAACTTCGGAACAACGTTTAGGAAGTGTTTTCGTGCCAATGCACTGGAATGATTTTCTTGCATCAAAAGGGCGTGTTAATTCTTTGGTTAATCCCATTGTTGATCCTATTTCTGGGCAGCCAGAATCGAAACATACACCTATTAGAATAGAGCCATATCACCCTGCCTGGTATGGTTTTTTGTTTTCAAGAACAGCTTTAGAATCGGTTGATTCTGAGTATTGGGTAAAAATAAAAGGACAACAGTTTTATCGTTATGAATTGGCTGGAGAAACTGCAATTAAGAACCCTTCTGACTGGGCAGAAACCCAGTTGGGTAATGAAGGTGAGTGGATCGAGTTTATAGATCAGGGTACAAATCGATTTCGCGCGGCAAGGATTGTGAATAATCATTTAGAAGGGGCTATTTTTATTGCGCCTGAATTTGATTTGCCTGCTCGATCCTGGTTGAGTCAATTATTTTCTGAGATATCATTAAGCGATGAAATGCGCAAAAACCTGTTAGCTGGCAAGCCTGGCTCGGGCATGCCTGACTGCGGCCCGATGGTTTGTGCCTGTTTTGGTGTGGGGGAAAATACGATCAAAGGCGCCGTTACAAAAGGCTCTGCTAAAACAGTAGAAGAAATTGGAGCCATATTAAAGGCAGGAACAAATTGTGGATCTTGTATTCCCGAGCTGCAAAAAATTATTTCTGGTTGATTTTAATCCACAAATTTTATATTGAAAATTTTGTTATGTGATAAAATTACGTTATTCTAATATTATTGCAAGGAGAAATAAAATGTTCGGCGAGCATCACGATCTTCACCATGAGTTTCCTGAATATTCTGACCGTATTCATCAATTAAAAACGCAAAACAACCACTTTGCAAAGCTATTTGATGAATATCATGTCGTTGATAGAGAGGTGCGTCGCATTGAGCAGGGCTTAGAAACACCACCAGACGAATATATTGAAAGTCTAAAGAAAAAACGATTGGCATTGAAAGATCAGCTTTTTGGTTTATTGGTTGCAGCTTGATTAAAATTGTGAATCTTTCATAAAAATATCAGGATATTTTTTCCGCCATCCAGCAGACTCCGAGTTAGCTGAATTGTGTCAATTTTAAGTTGTTACTGCGAGTGGTATTAAATTGGTTTGAAGTGCTGCTTTTGCCGGGGATTCTTTGGGTTACCATTTTGATTAACCCTGTGTTCCCTCGGCTCCGCGCTATCTGCATTGCCGTTCTTCCGGCATTATTTTTTAATTGAGAGTTAGCGCCCCAATCCAATAATATATAGGCGGTTTGCAAGTGGTTGTTATAAGCGGCAAACATTAACGCAGTCCATCCGTTTTTATCTTTTTGGTTGACCAAGGCGCCATTCGACAACAAAAAGTCTACTGTATCCTTGTGACCGCTTTCAGCAGCCATCATGAGTGCCGTCCGGCCTTTGAAGTTTTTGAGATCGAGCGATGCTCCGGATTTCAATACCAGTAGTTTGATGATGTTGTTATGACCATAGCCGGCGGCTATTTCCAACGCGGTGAAGCCGCGGGTTTGTTCCTGGATATCGGCTGGAAGTCCTCCTGTTAACAGTAATTCCATGGTTTTATAATCACCGCTAGCTGCGGCAGCCATTAATGACTCGATTCCAAAATTAATACCAGACTGGTGCAATTTTAGTCGAGCTTCAGCTCTTTGTTTTGCCTGTAGTTCTCTTTTGTCAGCTGGTTGGGGGGGGGTATTTTCAGTAAATACTTTTTTTCCATTACTTTTTGAGTGTGTATCGGTTCCAGCAAATTGTTTTTTTGATGATTTTATTATGTCATCAGATTGTGCTTTGGATTTTTTTAGGGGAGATTGCGTAACTAAATCTGTGGTCTGGTTTGTTGGCTCGAGAATTAAAGAGTCGGCTGGCGAAGGCTTGGCTGCTGTAAATAAAGTCTTTGAAACTGATTCATCAGTTTTTATTGCTTCTGGGGTTGTTTTTTTACTAGCCAGGCGGATTTGCGTATCTTCAACAGAATTTGGTTTTTCTAATTGTAAAGGCAAGTGTTTTTTAGTTTGTTCGATGGAGGATAAGGAGGTGTCAGTTTCCACATGTAGTTTATTTGCTTGAGTATTTACGTTTAAACTTATTTCATCACTTGGATTTACTTCGGTTTGTTCGGGTTTGGTAGTAAATAAGACAGCAATTCCAATTAATATTAGAGTTATTGCAGCAAAAGTGAAATTGCTTAATCGACTACGACTATATGCCAGCAGTGAGGTATAGTTATTTTTCGAATTTCTTTGATTGGCCTGGTGTCCTGGTAGATGGATAGGGTTTTCACTGTTGATGTTTTTTTTGGACAGGGTGCGGCTATTATTATCATTTTTATTGCCGTAAATTAATGACAGATTTTCGGTAGCTAAGACAACAGTCTTTTCGTTGATTATTTGTTTGGCATCAAGGCTTGCTTGTTGTAAGGACCTATTGCAAAGTTTTAGAATCAGTCTGGGAATACCTTTGGAGCGGGTGGCAATGATACGTATGGCGCTACTGGAAAATAGGTTTCCATAAGCATAACCGGCCTGTCTCAAACGAAAATCGATAAAGTCACGTATTTCAGCGAGGGTCAGTGCATCTAGTCGGTATTGCCGGGAAATTAATGACTTAAACGGGAGCAGGTTGGTTGTGTCAAAACGTGCTGGAAATCTCGGGTCAGCCGCAAAAAGAAGCTGTAAGAGTGGTCGTTGCTCAAAAAACTGCGCTGATAATTTCAGTATTGGCGCTAGGGCGGTATCGTCTAATATCTGAGCATTATCGACAATAAGTACTGGAGTAATTTTTTGTTGATGCAGTTTTATTAAATGCTCAATGAGCTGTGCTTCTTTAATGAGCTGTGCTTCTTTATTGATATCAGGACTATTTGCAACAGGTATTATTTTTCGGTAAAGATCGTCTGTTAAATCAAGCCCTAATTTGGCGTGAATATACACTACCCGAAGTTGAAATGGGTCCAGGCCGATAAGTTGCTGCAAGAAAACCGTCTTTCCGACGCCCTTATTGCCAATCAGCATGGCTATATTAAAGCCCTGGTAGATATCTGTTATTAAGTTTTGATATAGCCTTTTATTCGCCTCGTTGAGGAAATAGTAGTTTATATCGTGTTTTTCACTAAACGGAGTTTCATGGAAGCCGAAATAATCGTTGAGCTTCCATGAATTATCGTTTACCTGGTGCTTTATCACTTAAAAAGTCTATTTGGATTCTGAGGGGTTTTCAACGATAATTTCAACCCGACGATTTTTTTTCCTGCCTTCCGGGTTGTCACTGCCATCTGCATTTGTATTTGGAGCTATAGGATATTTTTCGCCGTAACCAACAGTTGTAATGCGCTCGAGTGATACTTTATTTGCAGTCAATTCATGTTCGACTGTTTTGGCTCTTTGCGTAGACAGGTTCAAATTATAGTTTTCATCACCGATTGAATCGGTATGGCCCTCGACTGCCAGTTTTCTGTCCTGGGCGCGAGAATCATTGACAATAGTGGCAATGACTGAAATTTTCTCCTGGGCCATTGGGGTAAGGTCATATTTTCCGAATTCAAAAAAAACTTCGGGCAAAAAAACTACCACACCACGATCGGTTTCCTCGGTAACCAAGCCTTCGGCGTTAAATAGTTCAACGAAGTCATTATTTGTATATGAAGTACAGCCAACAATTGTAAGAAACAGTGGAATAGTTAGCAGAAGTTTTGATATTTTCATTTTGTGATGTTCTCGGGCAATGATTAATGACTTTAAGATACTAATTATTGGGTGATTTTACCTAGACTTCCTGATGTAAGCAATATAAGTGAAGGAAAGGGCCGTTAATTTATTCTCTATATTATAAGGTAATTCAGCTGAATAACATCTGAATGGTTTAACATTGAATTGCGTAACTATAGAATTCAAAATGAAAGATTATGGTATGTTTTATGGTGTCTTTTGTGTGGGATGGGATGATTTTCGGTTAAGATAAGTTATGCGTATCAAAATTTATAATGAAGTATTCGATCCTTTTACGGAAATTCAAAGCTATCAGCAGCAATTTGCTGATATCGCAGGAAAATATGGTGCAACCAGTATATTTATTGGCAGCATGCGAGATTTTAGTGACGGACAGAATGTTGAATCCATGATTTTGGAATATTATCCGGGAATGACAGAAAGACAATTAGAGAAATTTATTGTTGAAGCCCGGCAGCAATGGCAGTTTTATGATGCTTTGGTGGTGCATAGAGTTGGTTTGGTCGCACCGGATCAAGCGATTGTGTTGGTAGTCGTTTGGGCATCTCATCGTGGTGATGCTTTTGATGCATGCCGTTATATCATGGAGGCCCTCAAGTCCAAGGCGCCATTTTGGAAAAAGGAAATGCTTTCCACGAATGAGGATCGTTGGATTACTGAAAATAGCAATGGTTATTTACAGAAAACGGATTGATTTGCTAACTAATATTCTCAGTTTTCTTTTGTTCAAGAGCGGGATCTTTCTGGTTTTGCTTTTTGCATGGAATTCCACGGCGTGGTCTCAAGTACCGCTGATTTATATGCCATTGCCATCATTAACTAATAAAGATTTGGCTGTTATTGTTAATGATGCTGATCCGCTAAGTTTGAAAATAGGGCGATATTATCAACGGCGAAGGAAAATACCCGGTGGTCAAATTATCCATATCAGCTTTAATCCCGGGCAAAAAACAATGTCCGAAGAGCAGTTTAAAGTGATCAAAAAACAGGTGGATCAAAAAACACCAGCTCAGATTCAGGCTTTTGTGTTGACCTGGAAACAACCATATCGGGTTGGTTGCATGTCAATAACGACTGCTTTTGCTGCTGGCTATAATGAGTCGTTTTGTGCCAAAGGTTGTAAGCCAACATTAAGCAGCCCATATTTTAATTCAATGACCGACAAGCCATTTAATCAGTTAAATTGGCGGCCAACTATGATGTTGGCGGGTGAAAGTTTCCCTGAAGTCGAAGCATTGATCGATCGGGGGGTTGCTTCTGATAATACCAATCCTGATGGTAGTGCCTATTTGTTGGTGACATCGGATAAACATCGCAGTAGCCGAAGCAAGATTTTTTTTAAAACGGCTTTAATGTTCAAAGGTCTTTGGCCTGTACATTATCTGGAGCAAGATTATATTGAGAACAAAAAAGATGTTATGTTCTACTTTACCGGGCTGACCCATGTATCAAAAATTACGACCAATACTTTTTTACCGGGTGCTGTTGCCGATCATTTGACTTCAACAGGTGGGGTTTTATCTGGCGGTAAACAAATGAGCATTCTGGAATGGCTAAAGGCTGGTGCGACTGGCAGTTATGGGACTGTGATAGAGCCATGTAATTTTGTGCAAAAATTTTCCAATCCTGCTGTATTAATGCACTTTTATCTGCGGGGGAACTCGTTGATTGAAGCTTATTGGAAAAGTGTTGCTTGGCCTGGCCAAGGGGTTTTTATAGGCGAACCTTTGGCCAAGCCTTTTGCTTTCCGGTAGCGATTAAAAATAGAGTTAGTTTTTTTTGACAAATTGCAGGAATGGTTTTAGGCGCGAAAGGATTTGATCGCAACAAGACAGTGTCCTGAAAAACATCCAGGCTAAAATTGCGGTTTTGTTTCAAGAGCTTCATATCTGGCAATACTTTCCAGGATTTCATCCTTGGCTTCTTTGGGTCCTTTCCAGCCTTCAACTTTTACCCATTTGCCTTCTTCCAGATCTTTATAATGCTCAAAAAAGTGTACGATACGGGCGAGCCGGTCTTCGGCAATGTCGCGATATGTCTGTACTCTGTTAAAAAATGGCGTCAATTTATTCACCGGAACCGCCAGTATTTTTGGATCAGGACCAGACTCATCAACCATCTTTAACAACCCGATAGGACGACAGCGGACGACAGCACGGCTTAAAATAGGGGAGGAGGAAATGACTAGTACATCAACAGGGTCGCCATCTTCTGATAGACTGTGGGGTAGATACCCGTAGTTGGTTGGGTATTGCATCGCTGTCCCCATGAACCGGTCAACAAACAATGCTCCTGTGTCTTTATCGATTTCATATTTAACTGGATCGCTATATGCAGGAATTTCAATAACAACATTAATATCTTCGGGGACTGCTTTGCCCGGGCTGACATCCATTAAAGGCATCTGTTTCCTCTTTTGTGCAAGATCATGATTCATGACATTATAGCGTTTTTTTAAATTTATATATGACACTATGCTGGGCCAATTAAGAAAAATGCAAGTTTCGCTGAATTCGCCGGTGACTTATCAGTTGCCGTTATCGGGGCAACTTGTCGATTTAAATCCGGTGATAGGTAAAGTTATCAAGTTGCAATATACAGGTAATATTTTTTGTATTTATTGTGGAAGAAAAACTAGTAAAAGCTTTAATCAGGGTTATTGTTACCCTTGTTTTACTTCTTTAGCTCGTTGCGATATGTGTATTGTCAGGCCTGAGCGATGTCATTATCACAAAGGCACTTGCAGGGAACCGGAATGGGGATTGGAGCAATGTTTCCGGCCGCATTATGTTTATTTGGCAAATTCCTCAGGGATTAAGGTGGGGATTACCCGAGAATCGCAAATTCCGACTCGTTGGATTGATCAAGGAGCCGTACAGGCATTACCAATCATGAAGGTTAAATCCCGATTAATTTCAGGTTTGGTGGAAATTGAATTAGCCAAGCATGTCAGCGATAAAACCAGTTGGCAAAAGATGCTGAAAAATATACAGGTTGATGTTGATTTATCAGCAACAAGAGATGAATTGCTTGAAGTGTGCAGTGAAGAAATTGCAGCAATCAGTGAGAAATTTGGTGATTCGGCAGTTGAAATTTTGACAGGGGAATCAATGGTTGAAATTATTTACCCAGTTCAGTGTTATCCAAAAAAGGTTAAATCATTCAATCTGGATAAAATGCCTGAGGTTTCTGGAATATTGGAAGGAATCAAAGGCCAGTATTTACTGCTCGATTCAGGGGTTATTAATATTCGCAAATTTGCGGGCTACGAGGTTAAATTATCGATATAACGTTGTTCTTCCAGAGAATAGTCTTGAAAACCAACTGCCTGGGTTAGTTTGTTAAAATCAAGGATAGCTTCAGGTGTTTTGCCTTGTTTTAACGCAGTGAGTGCTGTTTGCATGGCAAGGATCGAAACATTGAGTAAGGTTAAAGGGTAAACTGCAATTTTATAACCGACTTCAGCCAGTTGTTCATGAGACAGAAGCGGGGTTTTGCCGTGTTCAATGAGATTGGCAAATTTGTAGCCGGGTACCGAATTGCAATATTTCTGCATTTCCTCTACGCTTTCCGGTGCTTCAAGAAAAGTAATGTCTGCGCCAATTTCATGAAAAACATTGGCCCGATAAATGGCTTCATCAAGATTATGAGTGGCTCTGGCGTCAGTTCGTGCCATAATCAGAATGTCCGCGCCTTCATTCCGGGCATCAACAGCGGCTTGAATACGAAGAAAGGCTTCTTCCCGTTCTACAACGGATTTTCCATTAGTGTGACCGCAACGCTTGGGGGCCACTTGATCTTCCAGCATAATGCAGGCAAGACCGGCTTGAGCGTACCCTTGTACTGTTCGTTTTATGTTAATAGCGTTACCAAATCCTGTATCGCCATCTCCCCAAATGGGAATTGAGACTGCGTTACAAATGTTTCTGCCTTGATCAAGCAGTTCCGAGTAGGAAATCAAGCCAGTATCTGGTAGAGCCAGGCGGGAAGCGGAGACAGCAAAACCACTCATGAAAGCGCTATCAAAGCCCGCTTGTTCACAGAGTTTTGCTGAAATTGCATCATGACAACCTGGGAAAGTTAGGAGTTCAGGTCGATCAAGCAGCTCTTTTAATTTTTTTGCCGGTGAAAGATCATGCATGGTCTGGTAATTTCATGATAAATGGTGATGAGCTTATAAAAGTTTGAGTATTGAAGAAAACACTCAAACCTAGTAGTATATTTAACCTTTTTCTAAAATAAAACCAAGTGATTTGGTCGATTTTACAAAAGTTTTTTAAATCTATGGATTTAACACATAAATTGAGGGTGATGTTGTGGAGCTAAACGGCGCACAAATTTTGGTCCAGAGTCTTAAAGATGAAGGCGTAGAATTTCTTTTCGGTTATCCCGGAGGGGCTGTTTTACATTTGTATGATGCGCTTTTTCATCAACAGGATATCAAGCATATTTTGGTGCGTCATGAACAAGGCGCCACTCATGCTGCAGATGGTTATGCGCGCGCAACGGGAAAGCCGGGCGTGGTATTGGTGACCTCCGGACCAGGCGCAACTAATGCAGTGACCGGAATTGCAACTGCACACCTTGATTCAATTCCTTTGGTAGTTATTTCCGGTCAGGTGCCAACTCCGGTGATTGGCAGCGATGCTTTCCAGGAAGTAGATATGGTCGGGATAACACGGCCCTGCGTGAAGCATAATTTCCTGGTTAAGGATGTAACCAAATTGGCTGAGACTGTTAAAAAAGCCTTTCATGTGGCAACAACGGGAAGACCGGGGCCGGTTGTTATTGATATTCCCAAAGATATTACAGATCCTAGTATTAAGGTGCCTTATAAATATCCACGGAAAGTTTCAATGCGGTCCTATAATCCAGTTGTTAAAGGTCATAGAAAACAGATAAAAAAAGCTGTGGATTTGTTATTGTCTGCTAAAAAGCCGATGATTTATTCGGGTGGCGGAGTCATACTCGGTGAGGCGCATAAACAATTGATCGAGTTTACCCGGCTATTGGGTTATCCCATTACCAATACCTTGATGGGACTGGGCTCATACCCGGCAACTGATAAACAGTTTGTTGGTATGCTGGGGATGCATGGAACTTATGAAGCCAATATGTCCATGCATGAAAGTGATGTCATTATTGCTATTGGTGCTCGTTTTGATGATCGGGTAACAGGAAAACTTGATGAATTTTGTCCTTATGCAAAAATCATCCATATTGATGTTGATCCGGCTTCGATTGCCAAAAATGTAATGGTTGATGTGCCGATTGTCGGGGAGGTAAAACCAGTTTTAGAAACCATGATTGAAATGATCAATCAAGATGAAAGACGCCCTGATAAAAAGGCCCTTGCCAAATGGTGGGAACAGATTACTAAATGGCAGGCGCTCGATAGTCTGGCCTATGACCGGAATAGTGATTTAATCAAACCCCAATACGTGATCGAGCAATTATACGAAGTGACCAAAGGAAATGCTTTTGTTACTTCTGATGTCGGACAGCATCAAATGTATGCAGCTCAGTTTTATCACTTCGACAAACCTCGTCGTTGGATAAATTCTGGCGGCTTGGGAACCATGGGTTTCGGTTTGCCTGCTGCCATTGGCGTTAAGCTTGCACATCCAAAATCTGATGTAGCCTGTGTAACAGGGGAAGCCAGTATCCAAATGTGTATTCAAGAATTATCAACGGCTTTGCAATATAAAACACCGGTAAAAATTGTTAATTTGAATAACAGATATATGGGAATGGTTAGACAATGGCAGGAATTTACTTATGAAAGTCGCTATTCACATTCCTACATGGACACAATTCCGGATTTTGTTCAACTAGCCGAAGCTTATGGCCATGTTGGTATGCGTATTGAAAAACCTGAAGATGTGCGGTCGGCTTTTGAAGAAGCATTTGCCATGAAGGATCGAACAGTTTTTATGGATTTTATGACCGACAGAACCGAAAATGTTTATCCTATGATTGAAGCAGGTAAAGCTCATCATGAGATGAGATTACGAGTTCCACCTGGAACGCCGGTAGACAGGGAGTTGGCGTAATGAGGCATATTATTTCCATTCTCATTGAAAATGAATCGGGGGCATTATCCAGAGTAGCTGGCTTGTTTTCTGCCAGAGGCTACAATATTGAATCTTTGACTGTTGCACCTACTGAAGATGAAACTCTTTCCCGGATGACTTTGGTAACCTGGGGAGATGAGAATATTATCGAACAGATTACCAAGCAACTGAATAAATTGATTGATGTCGTCAAATTGATTGATTTGGCTGAAGCGGTCCATATTGAGCGGGAACTGATGATGATCAAAATCAAGACGACTGATGAAACGCGAGAGGAAATCAAAAGGATGTCTGATATTTTCCGGGGTAAGATTATTGATGTAGCTGCGAATAGCTATGTTGTTGAAATTACAGGGCCTTCTGATAAGCTGGATGCTTTTATTTCTGCCATAGATGAGGCTAGTATTATAGAGGTGGTGCGTTCGGGTCCGACTGGTATTTCACGTGGTGAAAACGGCTTACGGTTATAATATCTTCTTCTGAAGATTTAAACTTTTTTTCTTACTTTTGATTTATACACAGGAAAACTTATGCAAGTTTATTACGACAAAGATGCTGACCTTTCAATCATAAAAGGTAAAAAAGTAGCCATTATTGGATATGGTTCTCAAGGCCACGCACACGCAAATAATTTAAAAGATTCTGGTGTTGATGTTGTGGTCGGTTTAAGAGCAGGTTCAACTTCTGTAGCAAAAGCCCAGGCAACGGGCCTTGCTGTAAAAGAGGTGCCTGAAGCGGTTGCAGGTGCTGATGTCGTAATGATTTTGACACCTGATGAATTCCAGTCACAACTTTATAAAGGTGAGATTGAACCGAATATTAAACAAGGTGCCGCTTTAGCTTTTGCACATGGTTTTTCAATTTTATATAACCAGATTGTTCCACGTACCGATCTGGATGTCATTATGATTGCCCCAAAAGCTCCTGGTCATACGGTGCGCTCGGAATTTGTGCGAAGTGGTGGTATTCCGGATCTGATTGCTATTCATCAGAATGCGTCAGGAACCGCAAAAGAAATTTGTTTATCCTATGCTTCTGCAATTGGCGGCGGTCGTTCCGGTATTATTGAAACCACTTTCCGTGATGAAACAGAAACTGATTTGTTTGGCGAGCAGGCAGTATTGTGTGGCGGGGCGGTTGAATTGGTTAAAGCCGGTTTTGAAACTCTCACTGAAGCTGGTTATGCCCCAGAGATGGCCTATTTTGAATGTTTACATGAATTGAAATTAATTGTTGATTTGATGTATGAAGGTGGTATCGCTAACATGAATTATTCAATTTCAAATAATGCCGAATATGGTGAATATGTTACCGGACCAAAGGTAATCAACGAAGAAAGTCGCAAGGCCATGCGTGAGGCATTAAAAAATATTCAAAAAGGCGAGTATGCAAAACGCTTTGTCATGGAAGGAATGACTGGTTACCCGGAAATGACCTCACAACGCCGATTGATTGCAGAACATCCTATCGAACAGGTTGGGGAAAAATTGCGCGCCATGATGCCATGGATTAGTGCCAATAAAATTGTTGATAAGTCCAAAAATTAACGCTTCTGCTTTTTCCTGAATTACCGGGAAAGTAAAAAAATATTTTTAAACAAAAAAGCCTGTCAAAAGACAGGTTTTTTTGTTTGTCTTGATGCCCTGATCATCCACATT